>DATNKA010000784.1:0-4204 GCA_035603655.1 Candidatus Acidiferrales bacterium
TCTTGTCATTGTCGACGCGTCCTTTCGCGCGCAGTGTGTCAATCGCGAGTTTCAGCGCATGTTCGGCTACTCTGCCGCGCAAATTTTGTCGCATCCCATCGACTCGCTGATTCTTCCCCCCGATCGAGACGCCGAAGCTCACTGGATCTCGCAATGCCTGCAGCGCGGCGAACCCATTACTCTCGAAACCCAACGCCGTCACCGAGACGGAAGTTTGCTCGACGTCTGCGTTTCCACTGCCCCGCTGGTGGTCAACGGCCGCACCACCGCCTTCTATGTTCTGTATCGCGACATCTCCGATCGTAAACGCGCCGAAACTCTCAACTCCGCCCTTTATCGGATCGCTGAAAAAGCCAGCGCCACTCAGGATCTACAGCAGTTCTTTGCCGCGATCCACAGTATCGTCGACGAACTCATGCCCGCCGGTAATTTTTCCATCGCGATTCTTGATCCCGAGTCCGACTCGCTCAGCTTTCCCTACTTTGTCGACGAGCAGGAGTGCGCGTCCGCCCCCGTTGCGGCTGGCCGGGGCCTCGTCGAATACATCCTGCGCACCGGCGAGCCTTTGTTATGCACTCCAAAAATATTGCAGAGACTGCGGCAGAGCGGTGAGGTCGAACGCACGGGTCCCGCCCCGCTCCACTGGCTGGGTGTCCCGCTCAAAGTCAACCATCACGCCTTCGGCGTGCTCGTTCTCAAAAGCTATTCCGAAAAGTGTGTGCTCCGCGAACGCGACAAAGAAGTCCTCACCTTGATCTCGCGCCAACTAGCTCCCGCCATCGATCACAAACGCAACGAACAGGCGCTGCGCCGTTCCGAAGTGCGCTACCGATCGCTGGTGCAGACTGCGGTCTACGGAATTTACCGCTCCAGCCTGCAAGGCGACTTTCTCGACGTCAACCCCGCCCTCATCGGTATGTTGGGCTACTCCTCCGCTCTCGAAGTTCTCGCGCTCGATCCGCAAAGGGATGTTTTTCTCGACTCCGGCCAATACACCCGCCTGGTCGATGAGTTTCACCGCACCGGACGCGTCGACGGTTTCGAAGTCCGCTGGAAGCGAAAAGACGGTGCCGCCATCACTGTCCGCATCAGCGGCCGCGCCGTTGCCAGTGAACACGAGCCCGCCGATGTCCTCGAAGCCATCGCCGAAGACATTACGGAACGCCGCGTCCTCGAAGACCAATTCCGCCAGTCGCAGAAAATGGAAGCCGTCGGCCGACTCGCCGGAGGCATCGCTCACGACTTCAATAATCTGCTCACCGTCGTCAGTGGCTACAGCGAGGTTTTGCTTGACCAACTAACCCCCGCTCACCCTCTGCATGCCAAGGCCGAAGCCATCCAGCAGGCCTCCGACCGCGCGACCACGTTAACTCGTCAGCTTCTTGCCTTCAGCCGCAAACAGCACCTGCAACTCAAAGTGGTTGACGTCAACGCCATCGTCGAAGACATGGAGCGGCTCCTCCGCCCTCTGATCGGCGAGGATATCGAACTCACCACCCACCTCGAGCCCACCATCGGCTGCACACGCGCCGATGCCGGACAGCTCGAACAGGTCATCATGAATCTCGTGGTCAATGCTAAAGATGCCATGCCTGACGGCGGCAAAATCCGCATCAGCACCGCCAGCGTCATTCTGGACGACTCCTATCACCCCGAAAATACGTTCATCAAACATGGTCCTTATGTCATGATCTCCCTCACCGATACCGGCCAGGGGATGGACCGCGAAACTCAGGCTCGCATCTTCGAGCCTTTCTTCACCACCAAAGAAAAAGGCAAAGGCACCGGCCTTGGACTTTCCACCGTCTACGGCATCATCAAACAAAGTGGAGGATATGTTTTCGTGCAGAGCGAACCCGGTCGCGGCACAGCTTTCACCATTTATTTCCCGCGCGTCGACGAGCCCTCCGAAAGCAATGGCGCCACTTCGGTTTCCCTGGTCGCCGCCGGAGGTTCGGAAACCATCCTCCTCGTCGAGGACGAAGAATCCGTTCGCCAACTCGTCCGCGAGACGCTCGAGTCCCGCGGCTACCGCGTCCTTGAAGCCGCCAACGGCCCCGCCGCCCTCACACTCGCCGACTCCGTCCTCGACACCATCCACCTCGTCATCACCGACGTTGTCATGCCCGGCCTGAGCGGTCACCAACTGGTTCAACAGCTTCTCAATGCACGCCCCACCACCAAGGTCCTCTACCTCTCCGGCCACGCTGAAGACGCGGTCGCCACCCCCTCTGAAGCCGGTCCTCCAAAAGCTTTTCTGCAAAAACCCTTCACCCTGCAAAATCTCTCGCGCAAAGTTCGCGAAGTCCTCGGCCCACCCACCAATTAAAGGTTGTGCAGGGACGGCTGCCTCGGCTGCCCAACCGAGCATAGCGAAGCGTTTCAGCGCGGCCAGCGCCGGTGGCTGGCACCGCGCTTCAACGCCGCGATTGGACGACCACAAAACTTTCCCCACAACCACCCCGCCGCTCCTTCTCATCCAAGTCCTGTAGCCTCTTCGCCTGAATCTATACCCGTGCATCCATCATCAGTACAATTAGACTCTGGAGGAAATTATGGCCCATGAACTACCGCCCCTGCCCTATGACTACGCGGCGCTCGAACCCGTCATCGACAAACAGACGATGACCCTGCACCACGACATGCATCACGGTGCCTACGTCAAGAATCTCAACGCAGCAATCGAAAAACACCCCGAACTCGCCAAGAAGACTGTGGAAGAGTTAGTCCGCGACCTCAATTCCATTCCCGAAGACATTCGCGCCGCGGTCCGCAACAATGGCGGCGGCCACGTCAATCACGCCATGTTCTGGAAGATCATGAAGCCGAAAGGCGGTGGCGACCCAACCGGCCCGATCGCTCAGGTCATCACCAAGTCTTTCGGCAACTTCAAGGATTTTCAGGCCAAGTTCAACGACGCCGGTGTCAAGCAATTCGGCTCCGGATGGGTCTGGCTCGCCGGCAAACAAGGCGGCGAGGTCCAGGTTATTTCAACTGCCAACCAGGATAATCCCATCTCGCAGGGCCTGTTCCCCATCTTCGGCAACGACGTTTGGGAGCACGCCTACTACCTCAAATACAACAACCGCCGCCCAGAATATCTGGCCGCGTGGTGGAACGTGATTAACTGGGACGAAGTCAACCAACGTTACGAAGCCTTCAAGAGTGGCAAGTCAGTCCAAGAACTGGCCATGGCCCGTTAGGATTGCCGGTGTCGGTCGAGACCAGCCATGTAGCGACAGCCGCCTCGGGTGTTTAGCGAAGCGAGCGGAACCTAGACCGATCACGAACCAATAGAAAAGCCCCGCCTCAGCGGGGCTTTTCATTGGTAACGATGAAGTCTTTAGCCGCCCTAAGCCGCCGCCGTCTCCACATATGCGTCCGGCTCAGCCTCAAATTCTTGCCTGCACTCATCCGAACAGAAAAAATATTTTCTTCCCGCAAACTGCGTGTGGAATTCACCTCTGTTCTCGTCAACTTTCATTCCGCAAACTGGATCCTTCGTCATCGATCCCCTCCGTTTCGAGATTTGCTTTCCTCTTCCCCCAGTCTCTCTGCAAAACTCTTTCCTTTCTCCGCCGTCTTCCAAGTCGCTGACCCCATTCGCTTTTTTGTGCATGCATTTGTTTTATTTACAAAGCCAGCGGAAAATTCTCCACTCCCCGTGCAGCTTATACCTAATGCCTGCAGCACATCGTCGGCGGAACCATGACATCCTTTTGGCCGTACATACCTTCGAGCCGTCATGCTCCGCAGCAGACCATCTCGCAGGCTCTTGCTTTTGCTCACTCTGTATCTGACGTTTTGCTCCATAGCGGGTATTTTCGTGGCGGAAGGAACGCTGCATCCCGCTCGCCGACCTTTAACCGCGGAGGCCGAGACCGCGATGCGCGACATTTCTCGTCACCTCGACTCCGATTTCGAAAATGTTTCCATCACCACTCCCGATGTCATTACCCTCCGCGCTTGGACCATCCACCCCCACCGCAGCAACGGCGACGTCGTCATTCTCCTCCACGGGACTCGACGACAATCGCATGGGTATGACCGGATACGCTCAACTCCTTCTCGCTCACGGTTTCAGCGTTCTTCTCCCCGACGCGAGAGCTCACGGCGCCAGTGGAGGAAACCTTGCGACCTATGGGTTGCTCGAACGGTATGACATCCGCCAGTGGTTGGGCTTTCTCTTGGCACATGTTCATCC
>DATNKA010000785.1:0-3087 GCA_035603655.1 Candidatus Acidiferrales bacterium
ACACAGAAGTCAAACAAAAAAAGACGGCCACCGATTCGTTTTTAAACGACCTGACGAAAAGAACCACTTCCCTCATGGCCTCGTCGCTGAGCGCGGCGGTGACCACGTCACTCACGAGCTGTTTGTCCGTCTCGCTGGAGCTATTGTTGCCAACCGCCGCCCAGAGCTTGGTAGAGCTGGACCAGGGCAATAAGTTCGTTCGCCTGGGCTTGCGCCACCCCTAGTTCAGCGGAGAAGGAATTCGTCTCATTGGTCAGCACTTCCAGGTAGTCGGTAGTCCCGGCCTTGAAGCGCACTTCGGAAAGACGCGCCGCATCTTGAGCTGATTCGAGCAGGTGTTCTTCCTGAATTCTGAACTCGCGATTCTTGCGATACGCAATCAGCCCATTCGAGACGTCTCGAAACGCGCCCTGAATAGTCTGTTGGTAGGTCAGGAGTATCTGCTCATGCTGTGCTTCAGCCAGACGGACGTTCGACTTGAGCCTCCCTCCTTCGAATATGGGCTGAGTTACAGACGCGGCTAAGCTCCATAAGCCAGCCGGGCCGGTGAAGAGATTGGTGAGCGCCGGACTCTCGTAGCCTGCAGTTCCCGTGAGAGAGATCTGGGGGAAGTAAGCCGCCCGTGCGACGCCGATCTGCGCGTTAGCGGCGATCAGGTTCTCTTCGGCCTCCCGAACGTCCGGCCGTCGCTCCAACAGAGAGGAAGGAAGTCCAGCTGGAACTTCGGGAGCATGCGGCTGCTCAGTCAATTTCAGTCCGCGAGGAACATCGTCCGGGTTCTTGCCCAGAAGTATACTGATGGCATTCTCCTCCTGCGCAATCTGCCTTTCAAAATCAGGAATCTCTGTGGCAGCGGTGTACACCAATTGCTCTGACTGGCGGACGTCCAATAGTGAGTCGATCCCGTGCCGCTCCAGGGTCCGCGTCAATTGCAGAGAGTCGTTGCGCGAGTGAAAGGTGCGTTGCGAAATTTCCAGCTCGAGATCCAGCTCTCGGAGCTGGAAATAAGCGGTCGCGAGGTTCGCTACGAGCGTGGCCGTCACTTCTTTTTGAGCCCAATCATCGGCGAGAAGAGTTGCTCGGGCCGCTTCCGTGGCACGGCGATACTTTCCCCAAAAATCGAGGTTATAGGCGGCGGATGCCGTCAGTTGTCCCTGTGTGACTTCATAAGCAGGGATGGGACCGATTTGCGGGTTCTGCTGGCTAGCGATGTTTCCGCCCGCGCTGAGCGTTGGAAGCTGATCGGCGCGAGTGATTCCGAGTTGTGCCTGAGCTTGCAAAACTCGCGCCGCTGCGATGCGAACATCATAGTTATTCTTAAGTGCGGTGCGAATCAGGCTCTGAAGCTGAGGATCCTCGAAGACTTCCCACCACTTCGCATCTCCTAAAGACTGCGAAGGCCGTGCAGTTTCAACTTGTTTTGAGTTGACCGGTTGGTCCTTCGCATCTGCGGGTGCCGGCGCCGCAGGGGTTGATTCTCGATACGCACCTGGTACATCCACGGTCGGCCGTTTGTAATGTGGGCCAACCGCGCAGCCGGTAAGCCCCGCGATACTTAACACCAGGGCAAACGAGAAATAAGTGCGCCTCAGGGTTTGCATCATATGATTAATCTCCAGCTCCTTCCTGCAGCGCATAAGCTGGGCTCGTCTCTGGCGCCGCTTTGCGCGTCGAGCGGAAGAAAGAAACCCGGTCCAGCACTTTCTCCTGGAATTCCTCAAGATAGAGATAAATGGCAGGAGTGACGAATAATGTTATGAACTGGGAGACGATAAGACCGCCGACAACCACCAAGCCTAGCGGCCGGCGCGAAGCTCCGTCGGCGCCGTATCCTAGCGCAATCGGAAGCGCACCCAGCAGGGCCGCCATCGTCGTCATCATGATGGGGCGGAAGCGCTCCATGCTGGCATCGTGAATCGCCTGAGTATCAGCAATTCCCTGACGCACTCGCTGCTCCGCGAAATCGACAATCATAATTCCGTTTTTCTTCACGATGCCCATCAACATGAACATTCCAATGTAGGCATACAACGAGGCTTCGGCGCCGAACAGCCAGAGCGTCAGCAGTCCGCCCAGCAGCGCTACGGGCAAGGAGGAGAGCACCGTAATTGGGTGCAGATAACTTTCGTAAAGAATCGCCAGGATCACGTACATGACGAACACAGCAACCAGCATCAGCACGGCGAGGTCCGAGACCGTGTTGCGAAACGTGAGCGCCTCGCCCTGGAGCGCGCCAACGATGCCCGGCGGCAGAATCTGCTTCGCGGCCTCTTCAACAAATTGCGTTGCCGGTCCAATGGCGTACCCGGGTTTCAGATTGAAAAACATGGTCACGCTAGTAAATTGGTTGATGTGATTGACGGCTTGCGGGCCGATGACCGGATGCCAGCTGGTCACCGCGTTGAGAGGCACCATGCGCAGCCCGTCATCGCTCTTGATGTAGAGCTTGCCCAGGTCTTCAGGCGCGGCACGTTTGTCATCCGCAACCTCGAGGATCACCTGATACTGGTCGGTCGGTTTCTTGATCAGATAGCTGTAATTCTGCGAGTAGGCATCGTGTAGAAGCGTGAGAATCCGGCTCTCCGATACGCCGTAAAGCTTCGCTTGCTCCCTCAGGATGTCGACTTGCAGGTTCGGGGTGTGATTGTAGAGGTCGGAATTCGCGAACAGGAAACCGGGGTATTCGTGCATCTTCGCCATCATCTTGGCGGCGGTGGCGTAAACCTCGTTGGGGTCGGTCCCGGAAAACGCGTAAGCGAATTGGCCCTGCGTATTGGCGGTGGCACCAGTGCTGATTTCAAGCGCTGGATTTGGCTGAAGAAATGCCACCGTCCCAGGAATTGCGTTCCCGACGTCGGCCATCAACTGTCCTGCCACTTGAGCGATCGGAGGACGCTGGGATGGGTCTTTCAGAAATGCAATCAGGAATGCCTGATTCGATCCCATGAATTGCGCATTCCCGCTCATGGTGAAGGTGCTGCGCACCGCGGGATTCGCCTTCATGATCTTTTCCGCCTGTGTTTGATAAGCGTGCATCTGATCGGGGGAGGATCCTTCCTGTGCAACTAATATGCCGCGGATAAACGA
>DATNKA010000786.1:0-2543 GCA_035603655.1 Candidatus Acidiferrales bacterium
TGCGTACAATCTCTTTACGCAGAAGCCGAAACAGGAACTAAGCGACTTCCAAAGCTGGGCGAAAATGACGAAGCCCGGCGACGGCGATGATTTCTATCGCGTCAACGGCGCTGGTGAAATGCTCGTTTTTTCCGCCGCAGATTTCGAAGACTTTCTTGTCTCGCGGCCAGACATGCTGCCCGTGATGGAAAGCGAGCTGAAAGCGGTGATCCGGCATCTCGTAGAGAATCGCTGGCCATTTCGCTTGCATGCGACATACAACGAGACCATCGAGCGAGCATTGAACGTTTACGAAGAAGTGAATCGAGAGATTCCGTTTGACGGCCTGCACTGGTTCTTCGATCACTGCGAAACCATCAGCGACCGCAATATCGAGCGTGTGAAAGCGCTGGGCGGGGGAATCGCGGTACAGAACCGCATGGCCTTCCAAGGTGAGTACTTTGTCGAGCGATACGGAGCGCGGCAAGCCAAACGCACACCACCAATCCGGAGAATGCTCGAGAGCGGCGTTCCGGTTGGGGCTGGCACTGACGCAACGCGCGTCTCAAGCTACAACCCTTACCTTTCCCTCTATTGGCTTATTACTGGCAAGACCATCGGCGGCCTTGGTCTGTATCCGGAAGAAAATCGGCTCAATCGGGACGAAGCACTCAAACTCTACACGATGGGCAGCAGTTGGTTTTCAACAGAAGATGGTAGGAAGGGAGCGCTCGCTCCTGGGCAACTGGCGGACTTGGCCGTTCTTTCTGACGATTATTTTTCCGTACCCGAGGAGGAGATCAAGCATCTCGAATCGGTACTTACGATCGTGGGTGGGAAGATCGTTTACGCTTCCGAAGAATTCTCAAAGCTCGCGCCGCCAGTACTGCCAGTGAGTCCGAGCTGGTCTCCTGTCAAACAGTATGGCGGTTACGCAAAGGGACAGCACGATGTAGTTGGCGCGTCCCACTCCGCTTCTTATTCCAACGTTGAGGCTTTCGCACGTGACGAGGCAAGATCCCACTTGCAGGTGCTGGGCGATCTCGGCCTTTGGGATTTGGGTTGCGAGTGCTTTGCATTCTAATTTGGCCGATAGAGGAGGGATTTGATGAAGGGGTTGATCTTATCGTTTGTCGTTGGCCTCGGGGTGGGCGCCCTTTACGGGCTTATCCGAGTCAAGAGTCCGGCGCCGCCCATCGTAGCGTTACTCGGCCTGTTAGGAATGGTGCTTGGCGAACAGCTGGGGATATGGGTGCAAACCAAGAAGCTCGACGTTCCGCGCGCTGTGTCTGTCTGCCTTGTCGGCGAGTCCTACGATCAGGCGGCATCCGTCCGAAAGGATTCCGCAGTGTCAGCGTCAGAGTTTGTCGAGCAAATTAAGCGATCGTCTGTTTAGGAGAAACCGGAAATGCGCTTCAACAAAAATATCATTGGACCGTGCGTCGCGCTAGTTCTGGCGCTCGGTCTTGCGTTTGCATCTCTCGACCTCAGTGCCGCTGCCCAAAGTGCGCAGACCGACGAAACCGTAAGCGTGGCTGTAGGGCCGCAGTACGACACTACGCATGTTTATGTGGCTCCGGAAGAGTTCGACCGCTTCGTCGCGAGTTTGATTGCGACATTTGGCGGCAGAACGAGCAAGCAGGGAGTCTTCACAGTAACTCCGACCCAGAGCAGCACTATATCGCAGCTAGTCCTCACACCCGAGGGCACGGTATCGGTTTTCGGATTCAAAACGCCGATCCCGTATCCGTTTGGTTTGGAGCGTACAGGCTATTTGGTCACGGACATGGACGAAGCGGTTCGCGCCGCCAAGGCCACTGGCGCAGGCGTGTTGGTCGCTCCCTTCAACGATCCGATCGGTAGAGACGCGATCATTCAATGGCCCGGTGGTGTGAACACGCAATTGTATTGGCATACCACTGCGTCGTCTTATGCGCCGCTCCAGACCGTCCCGGAGAATCGAGTTTATGTGTCGCCCGACAAGGTCGACGCCTTCGTGCGCAGTTTTCTCGCTTTCTCCCATGGAAGCGTTACCTCGGATGAAGCTCGAGCCCCAGGCGTTGAAATCGGACGGCCTGCAGAAACCTGCCGGCGAGTGAGGATTGAATCAAAGTTTGGGAAGCTGACTGCTTTCGTTACTGACGGTCACCTCCCATATCCCTACGGCTGGGAGGTGACGGGATATGAAGTGACGAATCTCGCGGAGACGCTTTCCAAGGCCAAGGCGGCTGGCGTGGATGTTCTTGTCCCTCCGTACAAGACTGACCAGCGAGATGCCGTTGTTGTCAGGTTTCCGGGAGGATACATCGCTGAGATCCACTCAGTAACGAAGAAATAGGACACAAACGGATGAGGCGATGGAAGAAGCAGGACCGCACACGGCATGACAAGGAAGACACAGATGCGAACCGTCGTGATATTGATCGTCCTTTCTTCTGTGGGTTCGCTGCTCTCGCAAGGCCAATCGATTCCGATTAAAGAATCCCCCCTTCCGGCACCAACCTATCACTTGCTTCGCGAGGACGACGATTGGAGTTTCCTTGCCGATTCCACGGAACGACAGG
>DATNKA010000787.1:0-5378 GCA_035603655.1 Candidatus Acidiferrales bacterium
TTTTTGGGCAGCCGCAACCATCTCGACGCCATCGGCGGCGCTGTGCGACATGGGTTTTTCGCAGTAAACGTCCTTGCCCGCGCTCACCGCGTCAACCACCACCTGCTTGTGCCAGTGATCGGGTACGGCCGCGACAATGCAGTCGATATCTTTGTTGGCAAGCAGTTCGTGATAGCGGCGAGTGACCGGAAGATTAGGCTGGTCTGTAATCTCGCGAGCCAGGGTGTGACGTCCGTTATAGAGATCGCAGGCTGCGACGCAGGCCACCCCAGGCAATTCGATGGACTGACCCAGCAGTTGGGACCCCTGCATGCCCACTCCGATCATGCCGAAATGGACCCGGTCGCTGGCCGAGACCGGGCGCGGCGAGGCCAAGAGTGGGAGAGGATTCAGCAGCGTGGTCTTCGTCGCGAGAGATGCGCCCGCGGCAGCGGCACCGATTTCAAGGAATCTACGGCGCGAGAATTTGCTCATTGTGATGGTTCCTCGCTTCTTGGGATTCTTGCCAGTTGCTTCTTTAATTTCTTGTTCCCAACTTCTTTGGAAAACCCGATGTCGTTGTCTTGCGTGGCTGCTCCCACTTTTTCGTGCAGCAATCCCCACTCGTCTTCGACGATGTAAGAGCATAGACGAAACGAATCACAGTCCACCTCGGAGAGCCCAGCCAGACGCTCCGCCGTAAGCTGCGCGGGGATGACATCGATGAGGAATTGCCACTCAGCTGGCATTTCAGGAATACGGAAAACCAGGTCTCCGGCATCCTCAGCGACGTCTTGTCCGACCAGCATGACGGAAGCGCCCAGCCGCTTCAGATCCCTCGCCACCGCCAGATCCTGGCCGCGCATCCGTCGTGCGTCGATCCATATACCGAAACGTGAACCTTCCGCAACCATCTCCTGCGGACCATGCCTAAAAGCCCCTGTCCCCATGGCCGTGGCTGGTGCCTTAACTCCTTCCTCCCAGAGGAGCCTGGCCTCGTGGCAGCTGCCCAGGCTCGAACCGCGCCCCAGAAAGTAACAGACGCTTGCCGGTAACAGCCAGGACGAGTCCGCAATCTGGTCTTGCCAACCCGCGAGGAATCGACTTGTCTCGGCGATGCCGTGCGACAGTAAATTTGCGAGGGCGTCATCAAAGCTACCCACAGTAGCGCTGGCCAGAGCCCCGGTTGCAGCAGCTAACGTGGAATAGGTGTTGACCGAAATTCCATGATCCAACCGGGCTGCAATCACAATCGGGATCTGCGCTTCCTGGGCAAGTGGTCCATCCTCTGAATTCGTCACGCCGATCACCAGGGCCCCGCACTCTCGTGCCTTCACCAGTAGATGAACGATCTCGACACTTCGGCCAGTCCGCGAGATCACAATGATGACGGCATCGGAAGGAATCGTGGCGAACTGTAATAGCTCGGAGGCATCCTGCAAATACACGGGGCAACTGCCCACCGAGAATAGGGGTCCGGCGGTTAACGCGGCGTGCCAACTGCTGCCGATCCCGGTGAGGTAGACATGGCGGGCGTTCCGCACAGCCGCCCCTGCCTCAGCCAGCCGGCGCTGCCCCGGGCCACGCAGATGGTCGATTGTGCGCTGGAGTTCAGCGGGCTGGCGGAGGATGTCTTGTAACAAGAGCGTCACTTTATATCCCGGTAAAGTCCCAGTGTCTACGTAATCCGCAGGTAGGTCGTATACTGCTCGTCCCCAATCTCAGTGAAGGGCAGCATCTTGATTGGCGCGCTGGCGGTTTTTACTTGGCAGCTTCGCTGGTCCACTCGGCTGGCAGCCAGCAACTCGGCGCGGGTTAAAACTGGTTGCGTGTCGGTGACGGCAAACAATACCAGCGGTCCAAGAACCAGCGCGACGGTCTGCGGATGCCGCGGATCGACTGCTTCGAGCCGACTCGTCATCGGCAGATCCAGTTCCACGCGGTCGCCAGTGCTCCAGGGGCGATGAAGCGTCCAAAAATTTCCCGGGGCTGGGGGTGCCTGGATACGGCGCCCGTTCACTGAAATCGAGGCCGCTGTTGCCCATGCTGGAATCCGGAAATTGATGGCGAACTCCCTTACCTGTGAGGTCGCAACCTCGAAGGTCACCACTTCGTCAAACGGGTACAGACTTTTTTGGGTTAGCGCGACATGGGCACCATCTTGCTTCCATCGCAGGGTCGATGGGATGTACAGATTGACCCATACAGCACTCGAATCACGGAAGTAAGTGTTGATGCGATAGTCGGCTGCGACCTGCGGCAGCGTACCCGAACAGCACGCCCAGTGTTGAGTATCCGAATAGACCTTGCGTCCCTTGAAGTTATAGTCAGAGTAGTAGAAGGTGCGCCCGTCGGCCTTCAACGGCTTCGCACCCAGAACGGTGTTGTACATAACGCGCTCCATACTATCGCCATAGCGCGAGTCGTGGGTCACGCGGAGCAGGTAGCGCGTCAGCTTGAAGTGCGCGTACGAGCCACACGGCGTTTCAAAGCTGCTGTGGCTCTCACTAAGGCTGACGGCAACATCCGGACTGTCAGGCGCACGCAGCATTTCATCTGGCCCCCAGCCTCCTGTCGCAAAACTTTGCTGCGAGAGCATCTCAAATGCGTTCCTGGCCGCGCGCAGGTGTTTCTCACTTCCTAAAGTCAGATACGCTTGCATGGCCGAGCTCAACGAATTGACGTAGCTATAGGCGTGTCTGCCGGCAAGCACATCGTGGCCCTCAGCCAGCGGATCATAGTACTCATCGTAAAGATACTGCCGTCCCAGCTCACGATATCGTTCCCCGGCTCCGCACTGATAGGCCAGGAAGAGATTTTCGGGAATGGTGTAGGATTCGTCCCACGTCCAACTCTCGTCCTTATCCGGCCGCCATTGTTTTCCATGCTCCACTGCATGTTTCGGAAAATGCGGCAGCGCGGCGTTGGTGGTGCGCTCGAGAATCGAGAAAGCGTCAGGATCACCAACGTATCGGTGGGAATCGATCAGACCGCACACCAGCTTGTCGTAGCAGTAGGTGGGGAAGCGATTCTTATCGTAGTAATCGCCTGAAATTGTCTGGGCGTACAAGCGGTTCAGGCGTATCACTTTGTCACGTGTTGCCGGGTCCCGCGTGATGGCATACATGCGTGCCAGTGCTGAAACCCATTGGCCAAAAGTGCAGCTGGGAGCAAAGCCGTCTTCGTCTTTACCCCACTTGTAGTCAGGATTGTAGTGATACCAGCCACCCAAGTCCTCACCGGGCGCGGGTTGGCCGCTCATCAGACGGAAGGGCTTCAACAGGCTGTCGTCGTTCAACCCCATCAGCACGGAATGAGTCTGTTCCAGTTGCTTTTCGTGAAGATTACTTGCCAGCACTACATCAGCGTAATCAAACTGCTCAAGCGGCTGCTGGGCTGGGGCCCCGGCCGGCATTCCCAGGAAGAAGCGGCTAGGAATCGCTAGTCCCGCGGTCGCCATTGAAGCCGACTGGACAAATCTTCTGCGCGAAACTCCAAGTGCGGAGGTCACGGGCCATTCTCCTACGGCCGCAATGTTTGTTGCAGCGAGTCCGACAACGCTGCTTCTGGGAATAGTACCAGTTTACAATCGCCCAGCGTTGCGGGCAGATCTGTTCTTCTCTCTTCCCTCTGCATTTGACTCTCAAGAAAGCATCTGCTTAACTGCATGCGTCAACCCACTTCTCCGAATGTCTACTCGTCGGAAATTCCTCGCTGGCTCGGTGAGTGCTGTTGCAGGAACGCTGGCCACTTCCACGAGTGCGCGGTCTCAGACAAACGCTGAGTCGAGCGTTTCGGAAATCGTCAGTCTATGCGGCGAGTGGTTCTTTCGTACTGATCCGGACAACTCGGGCAGTCAGCAGAAGTGGTACGACGCCCCCGCTCCGGGTAGGGACTGGCGAAGTGTCAGCGTGCCTCACACCTGGCAGGTGGAAGATCCCCTGATCGACTATCGCGGAGTTGCATGGTATTGGAGGCGCTTTGATGCCCCGGCAACTTGGCAGCAAAGCGCCGTGCGGGTGGAGTTTGAAGCGGTCTTCCACACCGCCACCGTTTGGATGAACGGCTCACTAGCTGGAGAACATGCGCGCAAGGGATACACCGCTTTCACCCTCGACATTGGGCACCTAATGCGTTGGGGCCAAAGCAACGCCATCGCGGTCCGTGTCGACAATGCTTTCAACCGGCAAATGCTGCCTCGCGGCCAATCGAGCGACTGGGCAAATGACGGGGGCATCTTCCGCCCTGTGCAGCTATTAATCACGCCCAAGACCTTTGTAGAACGCGTTGATATTGACGCGGTGCCCGACCTCAAGGGCGGAGATGGAAGACTTGCGATTGCCGCACACGTCCGAAATACAGACTTAAGAATCTGGAGTGGCAAGAGCTCATTCCGCATCGTGGACGAAGCAACTGCTCTGACTGTCCTGGCGGACTCACCAGCTAGGGCTTTTTCCGTCAAGCCAAACACGGTCCAGAGTCTCACTTTCCAGACTACCTTGCCAAAGGCCAAGCTTTGGCAGTTTGATCGCCCCAATCTGTACCGCCTCGAGTTTTCGATCTCCGGTGAACGCGATAGGCACAGTTTCACAACGACTTTTGGCGTGAGAAAGCTGGAGATTCGAGATGGCGCATTCCACCTCAACGGCGAGCGCGTGCGACTCATGGGCGTGGAACGCATGGCGGGGAGTAATTCAGAGTTCGGCATGGCAGAACCCGTGGAGTGGATCACCCAGAACCATGCGGACATGAAGCATCTGAACTGCATCTTTACCCGTGTCCATTGGCCGCAGGACAAACGTGTTCTGGAGTACTGTGACCGCCACGGCATCCTCATGCAAACCGAGGTCCCCGCCTGGGGGTGGGAGACATTCAAAGACATGGGCGCGCAGCCGGATGCGGACATCATGGAAAATGGGCTCGAGCAACTGCGCGAGATGATTAGCCGTGACAGAAACCATCCGTCGGTCGTGGTTTGGGGGTTGTGCAATGAAATTGCAGGACAGAATCCGCCCGCATATCAGTTTGCCAGGCGCATGCTGGAGGAAGCCAAGCAGCTGGATCCGGGCCGTCTCTGCTCCTATGCTTCGAACTCGCTGGAGCGAACTCCGCAGCGCGACGTCGCAGCCTTGATGGATTTTATCGAGACCAACGAATATTACGGAAGCTGGGCCGCTGGAGGTCAGCCGGACGTGGCGCGTCATCTGGATGAACTTCACGCGGCATTTCCCGGCAAGCCGATTGTGGTTTCCGAATACGGATATTATGCTTGTGCCGCGGACCGCCCGGAAGGGGACGAGCACAGGACGGAGATCATGCAATCGCACGACATCGCCATACGCTCGAAAGATTTTGTCGGCGGGGCGATTTTCTTCTGTTACAACGACTATCGCACTCAC
>DATNKA010000788.1:0-2739 GCA_035603655.1 Candidatus Acidiferrales bacterium
TCGCGTGGTGGCGGTCGGGCGCACCCCCGGCCACACCGTGGTTTCTGAAGTAATGACGGCCAATCCCCGGGCCGTGAATGTGGACGAGAGTGTGGACGAGTGCCTTTTCATCATGCACGAGTTTGGCTTCCGCCACCTGCCTATCGTGGAGGGCAAGCAGCTGCGAGGTCTGGTTTCGCTGCGCGATATCGTGAAGCATCAGGCGGCGGAGCTCGACCGCCAAAACCGCCAGGCAGCTTCCTAAGCGGCACGGGCTTCGGCCTTGCGCACCTGGATCACTCCCGTTTTCGCAGCAACAGTTCTCCGGCTTTAGGCGGCAATTTGAAGGGGAATTCAAAGACTTTTCCATCCATCGGCAGGCGCAGGACGAATTCCTCCTGCGCCTTCCATCCTCCCAGCCACTTGTTATCGGTATTGAAGAACACCCACCCGCTCGCCTCTGGATTTCCGCGGTCCAAATGCCCGGCGCGCAAACTGTTCTTGCCGAGGAACTCGATCAGTTCGCTCACTGATTTCTGATAGTCCTGCAATCTTGCGTCGCGGACCTGCTTTTCTTCGGGATGCTTCGCGACGATCCGCCGGGTTTCGTCGTCGAGTGCGTCGGCGTCCGCCTGAATCTTCTGCGTGAAATCATCAGGGTCGATGGACGTCCTTACGACCTGGAAGTGCTTCATGAACTGCAGCGAGATGGCATCGGGATTCACATCCAGCCCGCCAGTTCCGCGGTAACGGATCGTCAGCAAGACTCCGAAAATCGGCTCGATGCGATGGCGGATGGTCTGCACCTCGCGCGAATCCACCGACACGATGATTCCGACATCTCCCGACCACAGCCCGTAGCGATACTTGCCATCCTCGCTGGTGGAAAACGTGCAGCCGGGTTGAGTTTCGCTCCAGCGCACCGCGGGAGAACCCGGCTTGTCGTTCGTCTTGAGGGGACGGGCGGAAGCTGACGGGCAAAATATATTGGTCGCTAAGAGAGCAACCACGGCGACAAATTGCCCAGGCCAGCGATCTGCAAAAGGAACGGTCCCGAATGCCGCGCCGTACATTGCGGGGTTCCTCAGTCCACGGTGAGGGCGACGGTCGCCTGAGCGCTGGTGGTCGTAGTGTTACTTGGAGTAACGCCGTTCGCGTCCACGCCCGTCAGCGTAAATGTGTAGGTATTTTTTGGAGTGGTGAACCCGTTGGAGTTGTTCAAATGCGTGCTGGCGGCGCTGCATGACGGCAAAAGGAGTAAGCCGCTCGCCGCGGCCATAACTAAAAGCAGTCCCATCCACTTTTTCCCGCGAGTACCGCTCGCACCGGCTGCGATGAGCGCTAGCGCCGGAAACGTCATCCAGAAACCATAAAAAATGCGAGGTACCGTCCAGAGGTTGCCAGTGCCGGTGATCCCGTAAGTGCTGATGGTGAGAACCGAAGACGGTCCGGCGCCATTCGTTACCGCCACAGTGGGCGGATTGAAGGCGCATATCGGCGACGCGGTCACGACTGGAGTAACCGAGAAGCAGGAGAGCGTGACATTCCCTAGATAGCCGGCAAGGGGCGTGACGGTCACAGTCGCTTGCGCGCCGCTTCCTGCAGTAACCGTGCCCGGGCTGATAGCTTTGGTTATGCTCAGCGTGTAATCCTGAGGGACGGGTATCACACTGAGGAACAACGTGGCGGTTTCCGTCTCGGAGCCGCTCGTCCCCGTAACGGTGATCGTATACTGGCCCGCCGGAGTGGCTCCCACGGTTGTGACGGTGAGAGACAGAATGGCGTTGGGGACGGAAGGATCAGGGCTGGGCGGGGAGCACTGCGGCAGATCGCTGGTGACCTGAGTCGAGGTCGCGGTGCAGGTGAATGTGACCGGGCCGGAAAATCCCGTAGTCGTGTTGAGCGCGATGGTGGCGGTCGCGTATCCGCCCGGGTCAATGCCTGCGGAAGGTGATAGTGCAGAGGGTGTCAGCGTGAAATTCTGCGCTTGCGCGAACGTCACATGGGCTGCGGCGAACAAAAATAGCAACAGAGCGAAGATGGCTGCGCGTAGAGCCTGCCTGGCATTGAACATGAATGGATAGGAACTCACTACCTTCGATTCCTCCAACGGCGCAAACGCTGCCCGGCTGGGGGACGAAAGATCGCCACCCGCGGATATCCGTACAAACGATCGCTGGGAAAGCAATTTTATCTAAGTTCGGTTGTGGAATGCGCCAAGCAAGAATCTTAGACTAGAGAGGGCCATCGCGCCAATCGCAGGTACCGAAAAAAACAAGGGCCGTCCCCGGTGGGAAGCGGCCCTGGTCTTTCGATTTCGCGTTAGTTGACGGTTAAGGTGAGCGGGGCGCTATGCGTAACCCCACCCGCCGCTCCTGACACCGTAAGGGAGTACGTGCCGGGTGCAGTATTGTTGCCCCCTCCACCTCCACCGCCTCCTCCGCCCCCTCCGCCGCCACCGCTACTGCCGCCGCCGCACGCAGGAAGAACAATCAATAATGCCAGCGTCAGGGTGAGAGCGATGATCCCGAGATATTTCTTATTGCCATAGCCAAACCCGGCGCCGAGGAAAGCGAAGCCGCAAATTGGCAGCAACATCGCATAAAACACCGAGCGGTGACCCATGGGTGGGGTCAATAAACCGTTCCCCGTACTGCCGTTCGTCGAGATCGTGAGATTGGAGGTCACAGGGGAGCTGCCCGGCGTAACCGAAAGCGTGCTGAAATTGCACGCAGCGTTTGCAGGCTTTCCACCACAAGA
>DATNKA010000789.1:0-2171 GCA_035603655.1 Candidatus Acidiferrales bacterium
AATACCGCAAGCATCGGTGATAATGACGGGAATCCCGCAAGCCATAGCTTCCGCCACGGAGTTCGCGAAATTCTCGTATTTCGAGGGCAAAACGAAAATATCGCTGTCGGCCAGAACCGCCGCCTTCTCATTATCATAGACTGCGCCGGCAAAGATTACCCGTGATTCGACGCCGGCCTCCCGCGCCCGCTTCGACAACACTTTTTGATAGCCCGGCTCACCTTCTGGTCCCGCAATTACCAAGCGGCCTGAGCTTGGGCAGGCTTTCGCAAAGGCATCAATTAAAATGTCTGCTCCCTTGCGCGGAATCAGTCTCCCCAGGAACAGGAGGATAGGTTCGGTAGAGCCTATGCCCCATTTCTTTCGAAAATTTCCAATCGCATTTCCGGAACTGAAAGTCTTGTCCTCGATTCCGTTGTAGCGGATTACGATTTTCCCGGCAGGCACACCGTCAGCTAGCAGTTCTTGTTGTTCCATCTCAGAAGTTGCCACGATTTGGCTGGCTTCGGTCCAATAGCTGGCACCAAGATTGCGATGCCATGTCCGCTTGAGCCGGAAGCTGCGGTCGATCGGACGAAACATTCCCATCGGTTCGATTACGTAAGGCACGCTTTGCTTTCTGCAGAAGTGGCTCACGGAAGGTCCCAGCAAATCATAGAGTCCGTAAAAATGGACCAGGTCGAACTGCCTGAGGGAGGCCCGGCAAAATCCTATCACACCGGGATTCAAGGTAAGTGCCCGATAACGCGCGACCGTCGAGAGATAAATGGCATGTACGCCGTGCTCTTCCGCGCAATATCCCCATTTGCAGGAGCGAAAGGACATCGGGGCGCCCGTCGCTTTCTTAAGTCCGAGATCAGCCGTCAGCACAGTGATTTCGTGTCCACGCTGCGTTAGTCCGTGTGCCAGAGCGCGCACCTTGACGACCGGGCCGCCCTGCTCCTGAAACGGAAAATATGATTGGACCACTTTCAAGACTCGCATTTTGTCTGAATTGCCGAGGCTGCGGTTTAGGTCCGTGCTTTACTAGCAGATTTGATCGTCTGGTGACGAAGAGCAATCAGAGTACTATGCCGCGGCTCTCGAATCCATCCCGCACACGGCCAGCAGGCCTTCCACGCGGCGTTCGAACGCTTGAAACTGGTATTTTTCGCGCACGATTTCAGCACCCTTTTTCCCGAGTGTCGCGCGCATAGCCCCGTCACGTAACAGTTGACCCAACTTTCCAACGAGTGTGGCGAGATCTTTGCCCGGGACCAGACGGCCGTTTACACCGTCCTTGATGATGTCCGTTACTCCACCGGCCGCAGCCCCAACCACGGGTACACCAAAAGCCATGGCCTCCAGAAACACAAGGCCGAATCCCTCACCTGTGCTGGGCAATGCGAACACGTCGGCATGAGCATAGCAGGCGGCGAGTTGTTCTCTAGAAAGCCGGTCATAGAATCGCACCGACGCACCCAAGCTCAATTCCGCCATAAGATCCTTCAGCCTCGGCAGATCGTCACCGTTGCCGACTAGAACCAGGCGCACGTCTGGGACGGAATTCATAAGCTGCGGAATGGCACGAATCATGTCGTCGGCGCCTTTGTAGCGTTCCGCAGCCACCCATCGGCCCACCGTCAGAATTACGTTACCGTGCGGAAAGCCTTCTGGCAGGGTAAGACTTGAGGGCGCATCGGCCAGCCGCAACATCAGTGGGTCGATTGGCCAGGGCAGAATCCGAATCTTTTCCACGTCGACTCCTTGCACAGTATGTAGTTTCTCTGCGGTGTACGTGCTGGGTGCGAGGACCATATCCGCTGCCATCAAGGCTGCCTTTCGTCGAGCGGGTAGAGGCTCCCAAACTTCCACACCGTGGCACATCACAATCGTCTTCGAAGCAGGAGAAATGCTCTTCATCCATCGGGCCGGATTTGCCAGATTGGGATGGGCTGCGAGGACGATACGTGGACTTTTTCTCGCGAGTAACAATGCTCTCGCCATGAATTTAACTTTTGATCGCTGGTATCCGCGGAACGAGGTCCGTCCTCCCCCAACTTCGAGAGTTTGCGGTCCTGCTGGATCGTTCAGTCCAAGATATGAAGTGGACCAGCCACGGGGAAGCAAAATGTCTTGCAGTGCGTGTGTGACCTGGCGGCTCGCTTCTTGGATGCCCCCGATTCCGAGCA
>DATNKA010000790.1:0-9393 GCA_035603655.1 Candidatus Acidiferrales bacterium
ACACCCGCGGCCACTAGAACTCCAAACAGGACTCCCCGTGACAACACTCCTGCGACGGATCCTGCCACCCGTTCGTCGCGAGCATCGAGGTATGCGGTCCAGAGTACGGGGCCGGCGAACAGCACGACGCCGAAAATTAAAGTTACGTGGTGCGCTGCCGCCGCCGTAAGACTCACGGCCACACCCTTAACCAGTGCGAGTCCGGAAGCCTCGGTCATCCATTCGTAGAGGTACGGCAACGCGTTCAAGTAGAGAGCCGCAGAAGCTACCGTCGCCAGCTGTCCGGCCTGATACACCAGAAAAGCTAAGGCTCCTAAGAAAATGCTGCCTAAGGCTGCATAACTGGCGGCTCGATCATCGATCCAAATTCTGGCAAAACGAAAAACTCCCACCGGCAGGAGCAGCACAGCTATCAATTGCACCAGCATGTACCCCATTTTCAATCCGACCACGTTCGACAACAGCGCAATCCACTGATGCGTTAAAGGGGGATACGTGGTCTGGGAGAAGCCCCCAAACCACTTCTCATTCCACGGATTGAACCAGTGATGAGCATAGTGCGAGGCAAAAAACATGTGAAAATTTGCATCGAACGATCCTGCCGGGAGCTGCATCAGCAGTAAAGGCCCGTGGACAGCGAGGGCCACCAAAACAATGGCAAGAAGAGGAATTGGACGAGAATAACTACTTTGGACAGTGCTCACTATCGTGCGCTCCTATCGCGCGCTCCCAAGGCTCACAGCGATCAGCTTTGATTCGGGAATCCGCCCCAGGGTTTACTTTTTCCAGCGCGTTTTCCGACGAATGCCTTTGTAGAAAAGCAGCCTTACCGGGATGAGTGGCATCAGATGGTGGCCGCAGAAACATCGTTATGCGGGAGGTTACCGAAGACTTGTACATAGCGTGGTGATTCAGTGAAAAGCCGATTTCCGCTCACGAGCTTTTGCATTGTTTTTCTGGTCAGTGCTGCTCTTGCTCAGACCTACGACATCAACGGCCCGGGGACGTCTGCGCCCAACCACCAGACCCCCAAGACCACAGCCCCAGATTCTACGCAGGATAATTCCGGTCAGAATGGTTCGGGGTTCGGCTGGGGATCAAGCATCGACGTAGCGCGCCAGGCCCGGGCCGCGGACGCGGCGCTGAAGAGAAACGACTACGCGGCCGCTGTTTCCTTTGCGGAGCGAGCCGCCAAATCCGCACCTCAAGATGCGGAACTCTGGTTCCTGCTGGGCTACGCTGCTCGTTTGGAGGGTCGCTACCCGGTGTCATTGGACGCCTACAATCGCGGCCTCAAGCTCAAACCGAATTCCGTGAATGGAATGGCCGGTCTCGCGCAAACTTTGGCGAAGACGGGCCGCACTGCCGAGGCCGAAGAGCTGCTGAAGCGCGTGGTGGAAGCGAATCCCAAGGATGCGAATAGCTTGCAGCTAGCGGGTGAACTCCTGCTGGCTTCGGATCCAAGTCAAGCTCTGGAATTTCTAAAGCGCGCTGACCTGGTGCAGGCATCGGCACACACCGACCTGCTCATTGCTCACACCTACGAGCGTCTCGGACAACCGGAACAAGTCACGCACTATTTGAATCTCGCGAAGAACCGTGCCCCAGATGATCCCGAGGTTATGCGTGCGGTCGCCGGGGAATATCGCGATCAGGGACAGTACGATCAGGCCATCGCAACCCTCAAGGCGATTCCTAAAAAGTCTGCAGACGCAGAGGCCGAACTGGCCTACACCTACGGACTCGCGGGCAAGCAGCAGGAAGCCGCGGACTTGTACATGCGCCTGGCAAAGGCGGCGAAGGGCAACCTTGGGTTGGATCTCAGCGCCGCGCAGGCATTGGTGGGTCTGGGCCAGCAGGACGCAGCCCGCAACTTCCTTGAGGACGCCAAGAGGATTGACGGCAACAACTACCGGTTGCATGCCATCCAAGCAGCGATTGCGGAATCGGACAACCGCTACCCCGATGCGAGCGCTGAATACCATGCGGCGCTGGCCAATCTTCCAGGGCAAGTCCAAGAAGGGCCGCTCTATCCCATCGAACTGCGTCTTAATTTGTATGAGCTTGACCTGCGCCAGCAGGATGATGCCGCCGCGAAGCAGCAATTGGATGCAGCGTTTGCCGCCATCAACCAGGTCAGCGTTCCTTCATCCTCCCGTCCAGAGATGTTGAGGTTGAGAGCCGCGATCGAGGCGGGTTTGGGCAACACGGACGCCGCCAACAAAGATCTGCAGGAGGCGTTGTCGCTCGCGCCCTCGAGTGTCAATTCGCTTTTGAACTTCGCGAGCTTGCAGTGGAAACTCGGGCAGAAGGATGGAGCTCAGGGTACTTTCGAGAAGGTCCTCGAACTGGACCATAACAATCGAACCGCATTGTCGTCGCTCGGCTATCTAGCCCGCGACAACGGGAACACTAAGCTGGCGGAGGATTATTTCCAGCGCGCAGTGAACTCTCATCCTAAAGATTACGAGCCCTATCTTGCCCTGGGAGATTTGTACACCGCGGCGCAGAACTTCCGTGCGGCCGAAACAAATTATGAGGAAGCCTACCAGCGGATGCCCAACAACGCGATGATCATTGCGGGGGGCGCCAATGAGGCGCTCGAAGCGCATGACCCGGATCTGGCGAAGCGTTGGCTTGATCGTGCTCAGGGCAAACAGAACGAGAATCCTCAAGTCAGCCGCGAACGCGAACGCTACCTGACGTTGAAAGGCGATTATGCCGACGCGGCAAAATTAGGATCTTACGTTCTTGAAAAACTGCCGCATGATCGTGAAGGCGTCGACTATCTGGCTTATGATCTTTATTACCTAAACCGCTTCGACGAAGCATTAGCGCTGGTCACGAAGTATGAGCCGATTCTTCCCCAGGATAAGGACCTCCCGCTGGTCGCCGGTAATATTCATTCCCACAGCGGACATTTGCAAGAGGCGCTGGGCGACTACACCCGTGCGCTGGATCTCGATCCTAAAATGGCGGTCGGTTACGGGGATCGAGGATTCGTGTTGAACGATCTTCGACAGCCCAACAAGGCCGTCGAGGATTTTAAAACTGCCCTACAGCTACAGCCGGACTATGGGGAAGCGCACTTAGGCTTGGCATTCGCTGACCTGCAACTGCATCGGCCTAAACCCGCTCTCGCTCAGCTGGACGCAGCCCAAAAAACGCTGGGCAAATCGCACGTATGGCGCTTGGCGCGGGCTGAGTCGTTTCGCCAGGAGCAGGATTTCACCCACGCCGAACCCGAGTACAGAACCGCTTTGCAGGAGGTTCCCAATGATCTGAGCACCGAACTGGCTTATGCGGACACGCTCTTCCGTCTCCGCCGACCTCAGCAATCGCTGAACGCTTTAGAGGTCGCACAAAAGTTGGCCCCCACAGAGCCCAGGGTCTATGCCTTGCGAGCCCAGGTTCATGCCAAGGAAGGCGATCGGGCGGAAACCATGCGCGATATTCAGCTAGCCGAGCAATATGGCAGCAATGATGTCGACATCTTAATGGCGACCGGGAGCGCGCTTTTGAGCATGGGAGATCGAGAAGCGGCGATGCAACGATTTTCCCGCGCCTTGGATGCTCCGAACGGAGATCGTCTGGGAGTACGGTTGGCCATTGCCGCAGTCTTCATGAGACAAGGGCATTACGATGACGTCCACCGACAACTTGCGCTGGGTTTCGCGGAGGCTCGCATCGGCAGCTCTCCGGTCTCTCCCCAAGACATTGTGGAGGCGGCCAATATCTTCCTCGGTGCTCACGATTTCGAACTCGCTGAAATGTATTTCGATAAGGCCAAGCTGGCTGGAGCCAATCCTCACACGGTAGAAATTGGCCTGGCGAATACCTACGTGGAAGAGGGCGAAACTCACAAAGCGGAGGAAGCCCTTGCCAGTCTAGGGCCGGTGGATGAATTTACCGACGATTACGATTACATGATGGCCGCTGCAAACGTGTACCGGCAGCGTCAGGACACCGTGCACGCGCTTTCCTCTTTTGTGCAAGCCAACACGGTCGCCGGCCAGGACAATCAGATCATGACCCAGACGGCACAGAATGAGCTTGCCATCGAAGAAGGCCACCAGATCAATCAGAATGTAAGCATCGCGCCGGAGGCGTCATTCGCGCCTGCCCTGGAAGACATTAATGTCTACACGCTCGACGCCAGAATTCTGGGCGTCACTAATCCGGCGCTTCTGCCTCCGCCGCGGCATTCTTTCGAGAATTTAGCGGAGTCGCACTATCGGCTTCATCTTGGCGACCTGCCGGTGATTTCCGGCTTTGTCGGAGAAGGCTTCACCACAGGCCGGTTCCTTTTCCCGAGCGCAAACATCGTGCAGGACCGCAACACTTACGATACTTACTTCAATGTTGGCATCACCCCCATCCTCCACCTGTGGGCGAACTCAATCGCCTTCAATGGCGGCCTCCAGTACGATATCCGCCGGGATACGATCTCTCCGGTCTTCATGAGCCAGAATCTTTTCCGGCAGTTCCTCTATGTCTCGACCAGTTCATTCCGCAATTGGGTTTCGTTCAATGGCAGCGCAATTCGCGAAGCCGGACCATTTACCGACCAGAATTTAAGTTCGCGAGATCTTTCCGCAAGCGCGGAATTTACGGTTGGAAGGCCTTGGGGACACAGTTCCCTGTTGGCTGGATACACGGTGCGTGACCTGCTGTTTCACCCTCTCATTCAGGAATATTTCAATACTTCGAGTTACGTGGGATTCCAGCAGAAGTTCGGAAGTCGGCTGACCGCGGCCGTACTGGCTGAGGATCTACGCTCGTGGAGAGTTCAAGGCCTGGAATACGCCACGGCGCAAGCGTTCTTACCGGGAGGACGATTCGAGTTTCGCGCCAGCCCGCGCTGGAACGTGCAGGGTTCGTTCCTGCTCTCGCGCGGAGAAGGCTTCCATCAGTACGATAATGCCCAAAGCGAATTTGTGGTGGCTTACACGCGCGCCGGCCGGGGAAGGTCGGGGGAGAGCGGTGCCGGGCCACTCACCTATCCTTTCCGCCTCTCTCTGGGAGTTCAGCAGCAAACTTTCTACAGCTTCGCCGGTGGCTCCAAGAGCACCATACTTCCGGTGATTCATTTCACTCTGTTCTAGATCTGGACCGGCGCTAGGCAATGGCGGAAACGACAAAAATCGGAGTGGAGGATCCTGTGGCCACGAGCTCCACCAGCGGACCAGCACCGGCTAAGACACTGAAGTCACAGCTTCTCGGCGGCAGCCTGACACTGCTTGCAGGATCCGGACTGGTGGGGGTCACCAACCTGCTCTACAACGTGGTGACGGCGCGGCTACTCGGCCCGACGGGGTTTGCACACGCGACCGCCGTCTACACGATCCTGATGCTGCTGTCGTGCATTACGCTGGCCTTCCAGGTGGTGTGCGCGAAGTACGTTGCCAAGGGCGCGACAGCAGAAGACCGCACCCATGTTTTTGCCAGCTTGCATCAGCGTTCCTGGATTGCAGGAATCGGCATTGGCCTCCTGTTGTTTTTGTTTGGGCGCCCGGTAACGACTTTTCTCAACCTGCCCGATCCTGCCCTCATCTCTCTGCTGGCTTTGGGAACGGCATTCTACATTCCTCTTGGGGTTCGGCGTGGCTACATTCAAGGAATTCACGCCTTCGGGCCGCTGGCCATCAATTTCATGCTGGAAGGGATCGTCCGGTTGGGTGGAGCATTTTTGTTGATCGAACTGGGACTGGGTGTAAGAGGTGCTGTGCTCGCCAGTGTGCTGGCTGTCATCGTCACCTATTTTGCTGCGCTCCCCAGCCCCGGCTTGACTTCGTTGCGTTTTAAGGGCGTACCTATTTCCTTCCGCGAAGGATTGCAGGCCATTGTCTTCTTCTCGGGACAAACCGTAATCAATAATTTTGACATTGTTCTGGTAAAGCATTTCTTTCCTCCGGTCCAAGCGGGCATGTATGCGGCAGTGGCGCTGGTCGGCAGGTTGGTTAATATGTGCGCCTGGTCCGTGGTGAATACCATGTTTCCGGTCTCCGCCGGGGCGGGCGGCGATGAGCATGAGGCGAGCCAGGTTTTGTTCACTTCCCTGTCGATGGTCTTCCTGATCCTATCGGTTCTGATTTTCGGGCTGTGGATGGTTCCCAGCTTTCTCTGGAAAACGCTCTTCGGTGCTCAGTTCGAAGTGGGCAGCTACGGGACACTGGCGCCTTTGTTGATCTTGTACGCCATTACTGCGGGAGTGTATTCGCTGAGTTCGGTGATCATCACCTACGAAATGTCCCGCAAGATAGCGAACACGAGTTGGCTCCAACTGGCCTTCAGCGGCGCCTTGGCGCTAGGCGTGGACTTGCTTCACAAAACTCTTCGCGAAGTGATCGTTGTCCAGTTGGTGTTGATGATTGTCTTGCTGTTCGTCCTCATGATTCCGCTATTGCGCCATCAGCTGACACCCAAGGCTCTTGGCACATACCGCAATCTCCGCCTTCGCCGCTTGCTGACGGAAGAAGAAGTGATGGCGGAATTTCTGAGGAGTGAGTTCCATCATCCGGAGTTCGATGACTATCGCCAGGAATTCCAAGAGCTGGTGCAGCGACCGAACCTTAACAGTTCCAGGGAGAACGCATTGCGGCGAGCTTTGCTGTTCTTGCGACGAGGACCGATGTGGCGGGAACTTCCAGCGGACACCAAGTGGTTCGAGGTCGAATTAGAGCGCGACGATCTGGAGCGGATCCGCTTTTTTCCCCGGGCTCAGTGGCGGAGAGCCGCGCAAGGAAGCTTTTACCTGAAAGACGTGGTGGAACGCATGCGTCCAAAAATGAAGGAGTTAGGTGACGACGATTTCTTCCGTAAGCTGCAGCTGCTGAGCCACTCCGTAGAGGAGAACCTGATGAATCCGACGGTCCTGCTCATCGGAGTGGACGACACTGGTCCCTTGACGATTCTGGATGGGAACCACCGTATGGCGGCGGCCATGCTCGGCCAATCTGCTCCTGTCCTCGACCGCTTCCGCTTCATCTGCGGATTCTCACTCCAGATGACGCGCTGTTGCTGGTACCACACAAACGTCAACACACTGCTACGCTACCTCAAGAATCTCGTGCGCTACTTTTCCTACGATCCGGAAACCGACATTGGGCGGTTCCACGAGCGAAGCTTCTGACGTTCGTTGTAGAGGCTTTAGCGATTAACCCCGGAGCGAGCGTGAAGCCTGCCTATGCGCTTAGGGCTACTGCGGCGGTGGAACCGTTGCAGGCGGCGTGGTCGGCTCTTGCACCACTGAATCGTCGCGGCGACGCAGCAGAATGGGTTCGCGCTGCCGACGGCGGGCGTTCCGGTCCTCCCGGACTTTGGCTTCCACTTTGGTATCGCTATCCGATGCCACCTGGCCCAGTCTCAAACCTTCGGCGGAACTTCGTGTCGCTAATCCCACCGCCGTATTCGCACCGGCTAGCGCTTGTGCTTTATCGTAAAAAAATTGAGCCGTCTCGCGGTCGCCTTCAAGTTCCGAGAGGTAACCTATATTGTTGTTAGCAAAAGCATCGTTGGGATCGAGCGCATAAGCGTTGCGGAAGTCTTGTGCGGCGGCATTGAGCTCGTTGCGGTTGATGGCAGAAACTCCCCGCGTATTTAATTCTGCCAGCCGCACCTCGAGGCTCATCTCGTTTTCCAGTCGAGTTCGCAGATTGCGGGCATTCTGCGCTGCCATCTCGGCCACCGGTTTCCCTCTCCACGAGCGATTGAGTGTAACCATGGCGGCCGCATCCGAGTTGACGGCGGCAGCGGAATCGTAATACCTCAGGGCCTCCTGAGATTCACCTTCCATCTCCTTTGCGACCCCTAAATTATTGAGAGTGAAAATATTGTTAGGATCGGTTTTGAGGGCTCGTTGGAGAAGCAGGTCCGCCTCCGGCCCACGTCCTTGACCCAGCAGCCGTACCGCCTCCACGTTGTCATGGTTGATCTCTAGCGGTGTGTCGGGAATGGCGAGCGCCTCCTTCAGGGTGCGGCCTTCCAGACGCGGAGCACTCGCTTTATCGATGGCGGCCTCAGTTTCTTGCTGTCCCGCGAGGGCGTAGAAATGCTGAGCGCGATCCACTTGTCCCTGCAGCTCAGAAACGTAGCCGAGATTGTTGAGAGTGAAGGGATCGTTCGGGTCCAGCAGATAGGCCTTGTAGAAAAACGTCTCAGCTTTCTCGTAGCGCTGCTTGCGGATAGCTTCTACACCTTCCTGATTCAAGCGCTGCACGGGCGTCATGTGGCTGCGCCGAGGCAGAGTGATTTTTATATCACCCGCCTGCGCCGGCGATCCCCAGCCAACGGAAATCGTGACCACTCCAGCGGCAACCCAAACTTTCCAGCACATTCGCGGAGACCTCATATAGGCAGAGTCAGTGCACAAGGACGCCGTAATAAGATGCTGATTGTGCACCCTTGTTTGTCGGCGCCGGCCTGTATTTTTCCTGTGAATGGACCACCTCGGGGGCGAAAATTGGCATCCAACTGGCGCGTCGAAATATACCGAACGGGGATGCCCATGGGTCGCTTCTGGTCGAAGAGTTTAGTTGCCAGTTTTCTAACCGGATCGATTCTCGTTGGTCTGGCATACGGGCAGGTGTCTTCTGAGTCGGTGGTGTCGCCAGGGACAACCCCGTCTTCCACCGCGCCGATTGTGACTGAGCCGGAAAACGCGGACATTGTAGTCGATGCAGCCGGCCTGCTTCCCGACCTGCCTGCACTACCCCGCACCAAAGCCAGCCTGATTGGCGGCACAATTCAGAAAGTGGACCGGGTACGCGACCAGCTCACGGTGAATGTATTTGGCGGCGGAAAAATGAAAGTTTTGTTCGATACGCGCACTCACATCTACCAAGGAAAAGCCCAAGCTTCGGCGCCCGATCTGCATGTAGGAGACCGCCTATATATCGATACCATTCTCGATGGAAGCACGATTTTTGCCCGCAACATTCGACTGGCAACGATCGCCACTGCCGGCAGGAGCCAGGGAGCAGTGATCAGCTACCACGCCGACAAAGCAGAGTTGGTGCTGCGCGATGTGCTTTCACCCGAACCGGTGAGATTACACATAACGTCCCGCACCCAGATCGTACGAGGTGAGCAGGCTGCATCCGCGCGCGAACTGGTCGCAGGAACGCTGGTCGAGGTAAATTTCACTTCCCAGAAAGACGGCCGCGATGCGCAACAGGTTTCAATTCTTGCCGTTCCTGGAACCAACTTCACGTTCGGAGGCGTAGTCACATCTCTCGATCTTCGAATTGGTCTTCTCGTCCTGACTTCGGTTACTGATCACAAGACCTATGAGATCTACCTGGATCCTTCCGCAATTGCGGTCGATGATCAGCTTCGCCCTGGAGCCGACGTGACCGCCGTGGCTAAGTTCGATGGATCCCGGTACGTGGCCCG
>DATNKA010000791.1:0-4085 GCA_035603655.1 Candidatus Acidiferrales bacterium
TATCTTCGTCGAGCTTCTTGCCGAGCTGATTAGCGATCACTTCAAGGCCGGTTCGCAGTTTGCCGGCATCGAACGAAATACTCTCTTCGCGGCGCACGATTCCGTCGCGTTCGTACCACCATGAGGCATCGGGATTGCCCATGATCTCGCTGACGTTTTCGTCGAGCAGTAGCGACTCAATAGGCCGAAGGAATGGAAGGATCAATTCGAAGCTCATAGTGGGAACCTCACAGCGATGAAAGCCCAGCGCTTAGCCGGGCTTCCGAGAGTGAAGAGCAAGGGCTTATGCAGCCGTTTCCTCCTGGGGCACTTCATCGTGATCCTGATCTTCCGGGGCGGCCTTTTCGGCACGGTCCAGCTTCAGGATCGAAGCGACCCGAATTTCCCAGATGCGCTGCTTCTTGTCCGTCTTCTTGCTGTTGTACTCCCGGCTGCGCAGTTCGCCGTCCACCTGGATATGTGCGCCCTTGGTGAGCGTCTTGGCGAACTCCGAGAGCTTGCCGAAGACTACGCAACGGTGCCATTCGGTGTGCGAGATGTACTTGTCGTCCTTCTTGTAGGAGGACTTGGTTGCCAGCGAGAGTGTCGCGAAACTGCCGTTGTTGGCCGTGCGAACTTCTGGATTGCTGCCGAGAAAGCCGATGAGGGTTACTTTATTCTGGTACATGATCGTGTCTCCGTTTGTTGAATTCGCCCGTTGTTGCTCGGGTCACACTGGGCGGAGCTTAGCGAGTGGGCCCGGCTCCCAAGTGCCGAAGGTCTGCTTTCTGGGAGGGGCCCGAAAGAAGTTTGAGAGGCGTTCTTTGCCCGGGTTCTCAAACTTGTTTTGGGAGGAACCGAGACCCCAAAGGGGCGCAGAATGCGAAGCAGAAGACCGAGTGCCGCCGGGCGCCGGAAAGGCCCCGAAGCTGTGACCGAGTAAAAGACGGGATACATAACGGCTAACACGCACCAGAGCAAAGTTCTCATCCGCAAACTGGCTGCGGAAGTTCACCGCAATTGCAATGCGATTCGAGCTGGCATGTCCGCCGTAAGCAGGGAGCGATTCGCCTCCGAAGTTGCGCGTCGAAAGGCCCTTGTTCGCCTGCTCCACCAGGCGCGGGGACAGGTCGGAAAAGCCAGCCGGATTAGGAGCATAAAAGGACATGAATAAGCCTCTGGGCAGATCGATGAATCCTTAGCTGAATGCCTGGTCGGCCCGGAAGCGCACTATGGTCAGACCAAGTGGGTTCACGGCAAGCTCATTGTTTTTCACATTCTCGCGAAAGACATAGGTGACGCTGGCTGTCCATCGCTCCCGCTTGAGTTCGGAATGATCCGCGGGGTTCGTGTATACCTTCTCGAACTCGATGCGAGCCGAATACGGTGACTGTCGCAGGTCGTCAAGGACCACGTTCTTGATCTCCACATCGACGTACGGCAGGCTGCTGTCTTTGACGTAATTCTGAATGCTGTTGTCCTTCCGCTCCTGGTCGATTACCGCCCGTTGTACGTCACTATTGAGGAAATAGAGTGAAGCGGTTTGGTCCCGCTCGATGGTGAAGCGATTGCGACTGAAATAAAGCTCCGCCCAGCGGGTGAGGTAATACTTGTTCTCCGCTTCCTGTGGTCGGTACTGGAAGTTGCGATAGTCGATCGCTTCGGCGTGGCCCACATCGTTAATCCGCACGATCATGGGGTGCATGTTGGCGAGCGCGTTCTGGCTCTTGTAGGTGAGCGCGGCCAGCGCGAGGCAGACAGCGGTCAACACGAGAATCGTCACCTTGAGATAAGTATTCATTACCAGCGGATCGCCATACTGTTCCAGGAAACGTTCCGCGGCACGAGTAATGGCCGGAGTGGCCGGTGTTTCGGTGCTCACTGTTTCTGTGGTCGTGATTTCTGTACTCATTGCTGGCCTCATTTCTTGTCTCTACCGGCGCGATTACATTGCCGCCCGGATTGCCATCATCGCCAAGCCTAGACCTCCACCATGTCCACCAGTACCGCCGGTGAATAGGCTGTGCGTCATGGTCGGAATCTTGAAGAGGATGTAAACATTGACCAGCACGAGAAGCACAAGAAGCGGCAATGTTTGGACCATCAAGGAAGGGTCCGACACGCTCTGGCCAAGTTGGATGTAGTAGTTGGTCAGCACGTGGGACAAGACATTCATGGTGGCTGCGGCGACGACCTTATAAAAGCTGAATCCGAGATACGCCTTGAGCCAACCCCAGAACAGCCAATCGAGCTTGTCGAAGACAAGGAATGGGATAAAGATAGGCCCGAGCAATCCAATGATCGTTGCCGCAATCGCACCGTAGGCCAGGATGGCAGAGATTATCGCGGCCAGCATGGCTAACAGGAATTGGACCACGAAGTACACGATTGCATAGTAGGGATTCATCATGCTGTTCAATATTGACGGCCCTGTCTTGGAAGATGCCGCGTGGATTTCGCTCAGCATCGAGGTGGAGCCATCGGCGCCAATCAGGTTCACTAGACTTGTTGTGCCACCATCGATAAAGCCCTTGATGGAAAAGCCAAGTCCGGGGATCGAACTGTCGTAGTAGTTCACCATCACATAAGCGAATGTGAGCAGCATGAAGAGGTTTAGAAACCTCCCCATGCTGAACCCTGGCCCACCGTGCGCCGATGCCAGCGCCTCTTGCACGCCGAACCAAACCATCATGATGGTCGCTAATGCCAGGACGATGTGAACCCCCATCGCGGTAATGGAGGGAGCCGCCGTGGCTGCAAGCGACTGGCACCCTTGTGCGATCAATTCGAAGAGCCCCGTACCCATGTTCCATGCCCTCCAGTTCTTTTGCTTGCGATTACTCAGTACGCTTGCGTAAGGAGATTAGCCGCCCCACCGCTGGTTGTCGTTATGTTGGCGTTGTAGTAGCTTTCGTATCCCGATGAGTCACGGAATGCAGCTTTCATCGCGTCCTGCTGCTGCTTTTGGGCAACGATCTGCTGCAGGGCAAGATTGGCGTTGATTTGGTTTGCGTCTTGTAAAGTGCGCAGCTGCAAAAGCAGGGCTTGGTTGATGCGCTGCAGTTCGGCCATGATGGTTTGCTGCGACGGGTCTTGGGTTTGGGTTGCGGCCTCCAGATTTGTAATGTCCGTTTGTCTTGCCGACTGATTTGCGCGGATTGTCCCTAGCGCTTGGAGGTTGTTGGTCATTACGGAGTCGTTGATGTCAACGGTGGCTCCCTGCGCGGCAATCTGCATCTGCCCGGCCATACTCGCGGTGCTGTAGCCGGGAATCATGTTGTTGGTGTTCGGAACGCTGACTTGCTGGTACGAGGCAGCGGCTCCCTTTCCGGTGTTTGCGGAGTTGAGCCACCCCATCGAATTGCCATAGGTGTTGGAGATCTGTTGCAACATTAGCAAGTCAGAAGTTGGAGACAGAAATCGCGCATAGAGCATCCGCGGCGCAAGGATCATCTGGTGGTAGAGGTTGTACTGCTGCTTCAGCTGGTTGTAGGTTTGGAGTGCTGTGCTGGCGATCTTGACGGTGTTGGAGAAAATCTGCTGGCCGTTCTCGATCTGTTGCACCTGGTTGCTGATGGATTGTTCTTCGTGTTCGATTTGCACAATGGCATGGCCCGACTGCGTCGGGTCGAACACGATGCCAGAACCGAATTGTGCATTCGCGAACGGTTGCAACGCCGCCGCAAACCAAACGGCGAGCACGGTAAGGGTTAGTTTCTTCATTGTCTCGTCCCTTCGGCGCCGTTGGTTTCGTTTTGCTTTACAGCGGTACGGCTCTACTGCTGTGCAGCGAGAATTTCTTTCTGGAGGTCAGCAAGGTGGTCCGTCTGTGGCTTGCACCGTGCGTCGCGTTCCTTTTTCTTGGCTTCGAGATCCGCCATTTGTTCCTTGGTCAGCTTCTCTCCTGTCAGCATTCTTGCGGCCCCGGCGGTCTCTGGATCGACGCATTCCTTGGCATAGGCGGGGTATTCAGCGTTGTATTGGTCCTGCAACTTCTTCACTTTTTCGGCTTTGCTTTCGCAGCCGGCAAGGGTGAAGGTCGACAGGAATAGCAGGGAGAGGGCAACGATTCGCATTGGAAAGCCTCCTAAAATGTTTGCGGAATA
>DATNKA010000792.1:0-5153 GCA_035603655.1 Candidatus Acidiferrales bacterium
ACAACTCGAAGCAAAACTCGGTAAGGAGGATGAAGTTGAAAAGTTCCTAAAGTCGGCACTACCATTGGTGCAGGCTGAAACCGGAACCACAACCTGGTACGCACTGAAGATGGGTCCATCGAAGTTCGGCATCTTCGACACGTTCCCCGATGAAAACGGACGCAGTGCACACCTTGGTGGCGAAGTCGCGAAAGCCCTATTCGCAAAGGCCGAGGACCTGTTCGCGAAACCGCCCGTGATTGACCAGCCGGAAATACTGGCTGTAAAAGCACCGCGAGCCTAAGCAGAGTGATATGGGTTCACGTCTGAATGTGAACCCATTTTTATTGAGTGCGAACTCTTCGAACCGGTCCTCGTGACTCGCGTAACGAGTTGGAGATGGAACTGTCGTTGCCGCTCATTTTGCCGCTTTTTCCTTCTTCTTCCATTTTAGCGCGCTCGCTCGAACCGGGGCTGGAGGAGCCCCTGGCTTTGAGTGGGACATGTAACTTCTTTTGCACGGCTGAATCTGATCGGCATGGGCAAGAATATGTTCCTGCTAACGCTGGTTTTGGCAGGCATAGTGTCTGCCAGTCAGGCGCATGGCAACTCTAATCACCTGAGCGGCCAGACTTCACAGTACCTGAAGCGGGCAGTTTCGCAACCCGTGGATTGGTATCCTTGGGGTGCCGGCGCTTTTCAACGGGCAAAACAGCTCAGCCGCCCGATTCTATTGGACGTAGGGGCCGTTTGGTGTCCGTGGTGTAGCCTCATGGATCGCGAAACGTACACCAATGCCTCGACCGCCGATTACATCAATCAGCATTTCGTCGCGGTAAAGGTTGACTTCGATTCTGCTCCAGAACTGGTGGCGCAATTACAACGCGCACAGGCTGTGCTAAACCTTCCTGCAGGGTTGCCTCTCACCTCTTTCATCACTCCAGACGGAAAGCTGTACTTTGGCGGGGGATACCTGCCGTCCGAGCGCAAGGGTGACAAACCACCATTCAGAGAAGCAGTGGAAGAAGCTCTGAGGCGCTATGCGGATCAAGACAAAATCGAAAAAGAATCATTTCAATTGGAGATTCCGAAGTGACCATAAAAAAGATTGCCCTGCTCCTGGGTTTGTTTCTGCTGGCGGTGCCTACTGTGTTCTCCATCGACAACTTGAAACTCAATGAGCACCTCGATTACGGAAGTGACAGCCTCGACGGTCCCCTCATTACTGGATCGGACGCTCAATCAGGATTTGTTCCAGGCAAACCAAACTACGTGATCATCTACGGCGAAGGATGCTTCAACTCAAAAAGGCAGGCGCGCCGGACGGTTGAACTGTACAACAAGTACCGCTCCAGGGTGCACTTTGTGGTCATCGATCTTGCCGTTCAACGCTCGCCTGAACAGCAACAATTGGTCGAGGTGTACTACAAGGGCTACATCCCTCACGTGCTCGTTTTGAATGGACGCGGCGAACCCGTCTACGACCAATCTGGCGAGGTGGATTCACGAGTGATTGAAGATCTCTTCAACGGATCTGCCAGCCAGTGAGAGGCGAGATTTCCATACATTAGAGTAATGGTAGAACGCTCGGGAATATACTACGGGGATTTGTCGGCAAAACCGGTTTGATTATTGGCGGATCCAGCAGTATCAGGAAAGCCGTAGGGGCACTTCAGCATGAAAAACGGGTTGAGGCGGTTGTCATTGTGGGCAAAATCCAAAAGAACCTCCCGGTTGCCAAATCTTTGCAACGCGAAGCGTTTCGGCCCTTCCGGGATTCTTTGATCGATCTATACCGCTAGGCGGCCTTCTTCAAATCAATCTTTGGGAAGTCGATTTCGGTTTGAACGGCATTATTAAAATAGTTTGTGAACGTGTTGAGCCCGACATTCGTGATGATCTCTGCGATTTCGCCGTCGCTGTAGCCAGCCGTTCGCAGTGCTTCAATCTCCGCCTGGTCAACCTGCCCGCGGCGCGACACGAGATTACGGGAAAAACGCAGCGCCGCATCGATCTTCGGATCGCCAGAATTGAACTTCCTGCTGGCCAGAATGTCTTCTTCGTTCCATCCCACCATTTTCCCAATTGCCGTGTGGGCGGAGAGGCAATATTCACAGCCATTTGCCTCAGCCACTACGACAGAAATAAGTTCGCGCAGTTTGCCGCTAAACGAGCCGTGGCTCAGCGCCTCGTTGAAGTTGAGGTATCCCTCTCACGCGGCGGGGGAACTGGCGAGTGCGCGCATAAGATTCGGAACTATTTTCATCTTGGACTGAACCGCATCAAGCAAAGTCTTCGCCTTACCTGTGGAGCTTTGAGGATCAATTGTTGCGATGCGTGCCATTATTCGTCTCCGTAAATTGTGTCGACGTATTAACAACTATGACGTGAGATGTGTTTTCGGCGAGCAAGTTACACGCCGTTCGCTTCATCTGTGGAGCGACAATTAGGATCGCGAAGAGGCTTGTCCTGTAGCTTACGGGACAACCTACCTTTCGAAGCAGAAGTCCGGACCTCGCCGTCTCTCGTCAGCCTCCGGGCTTCGTGAGCTCCTCCAGCGCGCCGATGGTTTCACGGGGTTCGGGACGTCTGGTGTAATCCGGGCTCACATTGGCGCTACGAATCACGCTCTGTTGGTCAACCACGTATCGTGCGGGCATGGGCAAGCGGAAGGCGTTTTCGCCGTGGAACTCATCCAGCTTGTTTCCGAACTGCAGATAAACCGTCTTGAGGTAATCGGGAAGCACGAAGACGAGGCGAAATTGACTCGCAACTTGCAGCCCACGGTCCGTCAGTACATCGAACCCCAGATTGAGACGACGGTGGATCGAGCGTCCGTACCTCTCCAATTGCGGGGAAATTGCCACTAGGCTGGCTCCCCGGCGCTGTATTTCGGGCAAAGCAGCTTGTAGAGCCTCCAGCTCCATAACGCAGTAGGGTCACCAGTGACCACGGAAAAAAGTGATTGCCAGCGGGCCTTTGGCAAGGAGTTCCACAGAAGAGATCGGGGTTCCATCCTGGTTGTTGAGAGTGAATGCCGGCGCCCGATCGCCGGTTTTCAGAGCGCGTTCGGCCAATCCGGACTGGCGCAGCTCTTCCGTGGCCCGATGAAAGATTTCGATTACTGCCTTGGGAGCGTTGTAAGGCGGGCCACCGGACTCGAACTGTACTTTAAAGTCATCCAGCTTTTGCTGAAGAGTCATTGAGTACCTTCCGTTGCGGTTGTCCCTGTAAGTTCAAAATCTGAGGTTATTTCGAAAGCAGGCCGCAGTGTCTTGTAAACGGGACACCTGTCTGCGTATACGCGGTGGACGCGTTCCACGGTATCCCTGTCCTGCTCGGCTCCATCAAATAAGTAGTGAACGTGAACTCTGCGAATTACCAGGACCCCCTGATCTGATTCGATTTCTCCTCTTACTTCGGCACGCAACCGGCCGTTGCTCGCATCTATTTTGCGCGCTTCCAGCGCGCCCCCGAAGGTTCCGATCATTCAACCACCCAGGGCAGCCACAACGTAATCTAGCGTTGCCGCGTGCGATTCGGGCAGTTTTGCCGGAACCAGGCCATAATGCTCAGCAATGGCTCCATGAACGCTGAAGAAGACTGGCAGCGACTCGCCCGGCAAGTGTGCTATTCGGAGAGGCCCTGAGCGCCGTTCAATTTGAACCTTGGACACATACACGGGATTAGACATTTTGGTCCTTTCATTCCTTCGCGAAGCCACCGGATCACGAGATGCTTCTCACATTGCCTTAGCAAAATTGCTTTGTCGAATTTGTCTCCGCTTCATCCCGGGATTTCACGCCATCAGAACGGCGAAGCCTCCAGTACGGCCGAGGTTTGCGCTCCTGGGCGGACGCCATAAACATCTTCCACCGTGGCACGCAGTAGTTCTGCCACGCTCCATGCCTGGGCAATGCAGCCGACCGGCCGATGGGGCTCATCGCCGTCGAAGATTTCAGAGACTTGGCCAAGTCCAGAGTCTGACAGCCGAACTTTGAAGGCGGAGAGCCAGGATTCCGCCTGTCGCCGCGCTGCCTCACTTCTACCATGCACCTTTATATATGCAGTGAGGAATGGACCCATCAACCACGGCCAAACCGTGCCTTGATGATAAGCGCCATCCCGGCTGGCCTGGTCCCCTATGTAGCTGCCGCGATATTGAGGATCGCTTGGCGCGAGGGTTCTCAGGCCAACGGGTGTGAGCAGATGCTGTTGGACGACGTCTAATACGCGATTCGCGCGCGCCGGATTGAGCATGGTGTAAGGAAGACTCACGGCAAAGATCTGGTTCGGCCGGATGCTGGCATCCGGCGCGCCGCCAGTTATAACATCGAAGAGACACCCACTCTTTTCGTCCCAGAAAAGTCGATTGAAGCTTCCGCTGGCGAGCGCCGCCATGGTCCTATAACGGTGATTGCTGACTTCGTCTCCAAGCCGCCGCGCTATATCCTCCATGACGCACAGCGCGTTGTACCAAAGGGCCTGAATTTCGACAGGCTTCCCGCGGCGCGGCGTAACGACCCAATCACCCACCTTCGCATCCATCCACGTCAGTTGAACGGCAACCTCGCCTGAGCTGAGCAGTCCGTTTGAATCAACCTTGATTCCGAAACGCGTGCCTCCTACATGCCACGAAACGATCTCGGTCAAAACGCCATAAAGCTCGTTGTCCACGAAGCCCAGGTCATCGGTGTAGGCCAGATAGGAGCGAACAGCCTCGATGAACCACAGCGTTGCATCGACTGTGTTGTACTCGGTTGTTTCGTCCGCATCAGGGAACCGGTTTGGCAGCATGCCTCGATCCACATGGCGGGCAGAGGTGCGCAGAATGCTGCGCGCGACGTCGTAACGGCCCGTCGTTAGGGCCAGGCCGGGTAGGGCAATCATGGTGTCTCGGCCCCAATCGCTAAACCAGTGATAACCCGCGATGACCGTCTTCTGCTTGCCTCGCGCGACGATGAACTGGTCGGCGGCGGTAGTGAGCGACTCAACGAAAGCGTCTTTCATCGGAGCGTGCCTGACAATCGAAACTCGACGGGAGATTTCTGCTTGGCGATACTCGTCCACACTCGCGGCATCGCGCGGCTCCGTCGAAGCGATGATCATCGCACCTGCTCCGGGACGCAGATCAAAGCGCAGGAGGCAAGGGTTAAAAAGGTCTTCTGTGAAAT
>DATNKA010000793.1:0-2333 GCA_035603655.1 Candidatus Acidiferrales bacterium
CCAGCCAGCGACAGACTGCCAATTGCCAGCATGGCCGACATCGGCACCAATTTGGGCGGGTCGAATCCCTGGGGCCCCTGCACTCCTCCCATTGCCACCATCAAGCCTGACGCCAGTAACATACCAATCAGCCCGCTCCCCAGCGTAAGAAGTGATCCTTCCAGAAGGAAATGAAAGAGGATGTTCCGGTTGGTAGCGCCCAACGCCTTCCGCAAGCCAATTTCGTGCGTGCGTTCACTCACCGCAACCAGCATGATATTGATTACTCCGATCGCGCCCAGTGCCAGCGTGACCATTCCCACCGCTCCCAAAAACAGGTTCATCCCGTCAAAAATTGTTCCCACCATCTTTGATTCCTGGATCGTATCCCACTCGTCGAAAGCGTTTTCGTCGGCGGAATCGAAGTCGTGATTCCGGCCAATAATTTCCTGAACCTTTTCCTGCGCCAGCAAGTGCTCCGCTGTGACACGCGGCTGATACTCGATAAAAGAAATGGAGTTCTGATGGTTTTCACCCTTGAGCGGGAAATTGCTGGCCATCACCTGGAAGGGGATGTAGCCACGCATGTTCAGCCACATGTTGTCGCCGCGCCCAAGGTGTGGCATAGCACCCACCACTTCAAATCGGATGTTATTCAGCAGGACGAATGCGCCAACCGCGGGACGCCCGGGAAATAGCGTCTTCAGCAACTCGTTTCCCAGAACGATTACATTTCGTCGCTGCACTCCATCCAATTCATTGAGCCAGCGCCCTTCCTTGAGCGGAAGATAACTGATCTCGTTCAGATGCGATTCTGTGCCCAGAATTTCGCCACTGCCGTTAGCAAATTCGCTGACCTCGTGCAGATCGGTGCGAGAAATTAGCGGGCAAGCATTGCGGACGTATGCCAATTGCCTGATATCCAGGTAGTCCCGATAAGTGAGCAGGTAGGATCGAGCGGAGTTCATGTTGCCTTTCACAGCCGGCGCACGCCCCGGAAACAAAAACATGATGTCCTGCCCAAACTCCGCCAGTTCGCGCTTGTTGCCCGAGCGGAAGCCTTCGCCGACTCCTACCAGCAGCAGTAAGGATCCCACGCCCCAGGCGATCCCGAACATGGTCAGAAACGAGCGCAGCTTATGCGCCCAGAGATTGCGAAAGATCTGCGCGAAGATGTCCAGCGCCGTCCGCATCGTCAACTCCCATTATTACTGTTCATTGTTAGATGCACAGTTCTTATGAGAACAGGCCAAGCCACTCAAAACTGTATGATGCTGCGGCTCGATCACCAGCCCCCGGTTGGCCGGAAGCTGTCGAAAGTTGCGCCAAGCTTGGCCCGGGCGCCTGGGTCAAAGCGCTCGCTGCCGTTCCTCTAACCTCATTGAAGGGTACGGCTATTGAATCTCAAAGTTCCGTAATACCAGGAAAAGCACTAGCCACTTGGGGATGGTGACGAACTTGCCTCCATCATTTTCGTCGGCTGGTGATCGGCTGGGAACACCGTGTCGAGAACTTCTTCGGCATGGCTCGCCGGGGTTGCGGGGAAATCTTGCTCAGGAATTTATGAGCGTCTACTCGTATCGCAAAGCCACTATGGGATCGACCTTCGAAGCGCGGCGAGCTGGCAGGTAGTTGGCGAGGAACGCCACAGTCCCGAGCAGTGCAGCAACGCCTGCGAAAGTCAGAGGGTCGGTCGCCGTAATCCCAAACAGCATTCCCGCGATTAGCCGCGTCATCGCAAGCGCAAGGACGGCGCCTGCCGCGACCCCTATGAGGGCGAGCGTCATTCCCTGCTTCACCACCAGCGCGAGTACATCGGGCCGCCGGGCTCCCAAAGCCATGCGGATACCGATTTCGTGAGTGCGTTGCGCGACTGAGTAAGACATGACGCCGTAGAGTCCAATGGCCGCAAGCAGCATGGCCACCCCGGCAAAGATGGAGAGCAGGAACATGCTGAACTTCCGCCGTTGAACGGAGTTGGCGATGAGGTCCTGCATGGTGCGGATGCTGGCGAGAGGGACATCCTTATTCACGCTCCAGACCGCATTCTGCGCTGCCGAAGTCAGGCTCGAGGGGTCAGAGGTTGAGCTACGTATCGCCACGAACATCGACGGCCATTGCGCCTGGCCGAGCAACTGGTAAATCTCAGAGCGGGGATCTGCATCGAGCCCGACGTGACGGACATTACCCACCACCCCGACGATCTCCAGCGTCAAATCGTTTGGGCCGAAATGGCTGAGCTGTTTGCCGATTGGATCCTGTCCGGGAAAAACGGAGCGAGCTAGAGCATCATTGACGACCGCTATATTTACGGAGCTGCTGCCCACGTCGCTCTCGCTGAAGATGCGGCCTTT
>DATNKA010000794.1:0-6278 GCA_035603655.1 Candidatus Acidiferrales bacterium
CTCGATCCAGTGCTGCTGAAGCCCGCCCCAGCGAAGCCGGGCCATTCTGGCCCTCCTAGGATGTCGGGCGCGCCATGTGTCCCCGACTGCGGGACGAGTTCGGGCGGACAGTCTGCAATAACAGGAACACAGCAAGGATGAGCAACTCCGGCTCAATCGCATGCCGGTAGCGCGCATGCGGAAAGACAAGATAATAAGTCGTCGGATAAGTCAGCATCAGTCCAGCGAAAAGCCACGCCCCGCGGACGTTCTGCCGTACCGCCCGAGCTGCACCCCAAATGGAAAGCACCGACCACGCCAGGAAAAACGAATTGCGAAAGTCCCAGGGGGCGTGACTATCACTGGGTTGGGGTACGCCATTCCAGTAGTAGAAGAATCGCTTCATGCTGACCACCGCGAAGCGCCCCGGGTTCTCGCGAACCCAGCCAAATGCCAGGCGCTTGCATTCAGCCGCATAGGCCAATTCGCCCATGCTTTGGAACTTCTCAAATTCAAGCTTGTTCAGATTAGGCTGAAGGTAGGCCATCAGCATTCCCTCGGCACCCTTCCAGTTGCCTAGACGGAACTGAAGTCCGAAATCGTCTCTCAGAAAAACAAATCTCCCGAAGACTTCATAGTTCCGCACGAGCCACGGGGATATCACGAGAAAAAAGATGGCCGACGCCAGCACGACCCCGGCTAACGAAGGCAGCCCGTTCTTGAATCTCTGCCGCCAAACCCAAAGCCCGCAAAACGGCAAGAAGGCGAGCATCGACGGATTCGCCAAGGCAGCCACGCCCCACAGGCCTGCAAACGTCATCCAGCCTCGTAAGCCGCGCCAGTCCTCGAGCTCCAGCGCCACCAGAAAGATCAGGCTCAAAAGCAGCGGGGTGAAGGTTGTGTCCCAAATCCAATGAACTGACCAATACCAAATGTAGGGATTGAGCGCCCATCCCCTTGCCGACCAAACTGCCACGCGTTCGCCGAATATTCTGCGAGCGATCAGAAAAACAGGAATGGTCGTCAACCCAGAGAAAAGACTATTGATCGTCAGCAGAATCCAAGCCGAGGCATAGGTGTAAATTCCGAAGAGCCTGAAAACTCCGGCCATCAAATAGGGATAGAGCGGCGGCTCCCATGCGGTTGGGCCGGTATTGCCCCCGTAAGGATTGCTGAAACCTTGTCCCAGCGCAACCGAACGCGCCACGCGCCCCATCTCCCAGCCGAAAGCGAAGTGATCTTCTATCGGACGCGTGCGATATTGGCGAAAGATTCCAATCATCGCCACCTGAAGAATAAACGACCACAGAACCAGCCAGAGCACAGACTTGGGCATCCGTGGCGGAGACGTTTTTTCCATCGAGCGGAAGTGTATCAGGCGGGAAGCGATTGTCTATTCCGCAGGCAGGCGCACAAAACTCACGAGAAATGGGGGTTGGAGTTTGTGCGCCGTCAGCCTCGTCCATCGAGAGCTGCGACTGAAGCGGTAACGCAACAGCGTCCAAATCGCCAGCCACCCATCCGAGTGGCGAATCTTTTTGCCTTCTCCGGCCGAGCGTGGCACATAGGAAACCGGAACCTCGGCAATCTTCTCGCCCATGCGGCAGAGCTTCGCAGTCACTTCGGGGCAAAACTCAAAACGACGGCACTCCAAACGAATTTGCGCGATCAAGGAACGCCGGAAGACTTTGTAACAAGTCGCTTCATCGTGGATACCCGCTCCATACAGCAGATTGGCGAGATGAGTTAAGAGCTTTGCCCCCAGGAAAAATCGCAGCCCGCGCTCCGGCCGGTCTGGACGCACGCCATAGACTACGTTCGCCTCGCGTCGTTCCAAAGGCCGCAACAGCGCCGAATAGTCCTGCGGATCGTACTCCAGGTCTGAATCCTGAATGAGAACGTATTCTCCACGAGCGTATTCGAGCGCCGTGCGGATGGCCGCGCCTTTACCGCAATTCATTTCATGAAACACTACCGTGACATCATCGGCGAGCGGCATGGCTTGCAGCTTCTCCCGAGTCCCGTCGGTAGAACCATCGTCCACGATGATGATTTCCTTCTTCACGGGCGAGGCGTGGATGGCCCGCAGCAACTCGTCCACGTGCGCCGCCTCGTTGTAGACGGGGACAATCACGGATACGCATCCTGCCCACCGGTCATCTACGGCGTCGGCGAGGGTAGGTGCGGAGGCTTCCAATGAGGTTAGACTCATCATGCAAGAGCGAGCCCTCGAGAATGCCCGCTTCGTTGTGGGCTGTTCTTCGCTCGGTAACTTCACTTCTTAACTTAACTTCTTAACTTCTCAACTTCACTTCTTAACTTCTTAGCATAATATCATTTGGATTCCGCACCTCCGGGATCTACGATTCATGCCGCCTTCAACAACGCCGGTGATCAAAACTGTGGGCACTTCCCCGGGGTCGCCCGCGCAGCCCCGCTGGACATCCACTGCAGTGGGCACGCTGGCCTCGCTGGCTATGGCAGCCGCGGTATTGCGCTTCTCTTATCTCGGGCGAAAGCCTTTCTGGTTTGATGAATGCTTCAGCGTGGAAGTCGCACGCCTCAGCTGGCGAAATTTGGTGCGCCTGTTGTGGCGGCGCGAAGCTAATATGTCGCTGTACTATCTGATGTTGCGCGGGTGGCTGCACTTCGGCTCCAGTCCGGTCTTCGTCCGCAGCTTATCGGTCATTGTTTCCCTGGCTACTTTGCCTGCCATCTTCTGGCTCGCCCGGAAACTTTTTGACTCGCGGGTGGCGCTGATCGCGGTCGCTCTGATTACCTTCAACGCCTATCACATTCGCTACGCGCAAGAGGCACGCAGCTACTCGCTGTTTGTGCTGCTGGCGACGCTAGCCAGCGGATTCTTCGTTGCAGCTTTTCGAGAACCTTCGAGTCCCAACCGCAGGACTTACATTCTTGCGAGTGTGCTCGCGGCCTATGCTCATCTGTATGCCTTGTTAATGCTGGCGGCGCATTGGTTGTCACTGCGCGGACCGCGCGCCCAACATGGGCTACGACGGGCTTGGATCTGGATCGGACTCGCCTCACTGCCCCTGGTTATTTTCGCGGCCAAGACTGGGGCTGGGCCTATCCGATGGATCCAGAGGCCCAGTCTTCGGGATTTGCTGGAGTTCGCGGAGCATATTTCGGGAAACGCTGGACTGCCTTTACTCCTGCTTTATGCCGCAGTTTGTCTCATTGCGATTATTCCGCCACAAAAAATGATGAAGATATTTGGCACTGAACCCGACAGGGCTGAAACCGATTGGGACCTCTGGCGCCTCCGCTTTCTGCTGGTCTGGCTGTTCTTTCCCGTGACGCTGACGCTTCTGCTCTCGCTGGCGCGTCCGCTTTTTCTCGGGCGCTATTTCATTTTCTGCCTGCCGGCGCTGGTGATTCTGGCGGCAGCTGGTCTAGCCAGGCTGCGCCGACCCTGGCTGATTGGTATGACTCTCGCGGCCATGCTTCTGCTCTCCCTGCAGGGAGCATTTTCTTACTACAATCACGACTTCGATCTTGCCCGCGATGGCTCGGAGGCGGCAGCGAACTATGTTCTCGACCACGCCCAACCGGGCGATGTGATTCTGTTTCACATCGCGGAGACGCGCGTGCCATACGAATTTTTCAAGTCGTTACGGGCGAGCCCCGCCTCCAGTGACCTTGCGGCTGGACCGGAAATCATCTATCCGCGTCACGGTGACCAGCTCGACTATCGTGACTTTACGGGCAAGCCCACCGGCGAGTTCGTGCGGTCGCTCGCGAGTCACCAATCCCGGATCTGGCTGGTGCTTATGAGCAATGCGAGTCTCGGCCGGCCCGATGCCACTACGCTCATGCTCGATCAGATTCTGGGAGAATCCTTCCCGCGAGTCGATTGCGTGCAATTCCCGCAGGTGGAAGTCCGAGTCTTTAGCCGAAGTTCGTCACGGAATCGTCGTAAAGCCGGCTAAGTCTTTCGGAATCAGTTCAAGCGGTCGCGAAGTCTGTCCAGTAGGGCCTGCGGCCCGCGAAACCTCATGAAAATTTGGTCCCGAGCGAGCAAAATAGGAGAGGCTCGGAGCGGCGAGGTCGAGTAGTGAGTGGATAGGTGGAGGCTGTAAAGTCTGTCTGATCTGGAGCGTGCGTGATTGAGCGAATAAATGGGCGTCGTCTCTTCCCTGTGGGAGGTCGATAGCCCGCGACCCTGGTTAGTGCAAGTTGCGGCACGCTCTCCGCTCCGCCAGGAGGAAACGCTTATGTCTTACAGGATAGCGGGAATCGATGTTCACAAAAAGGTGCTGGCCGTGGTTATAGCCGACGTCGAAGTTGAAGGTGAGTATCAGTTTGAACGGCGCTTGTTCAGTAGTAGCCCCGACAACTTGCGAGCACTCGCTGAATGGCTGATACAACAAGAGGTCCAAGAAGCGGTCATGGAATCAACGGCGCAATATTGGAAACCGGTCTGGGGAACACTGGAACAGTACTGGCAACCGACCTGCCAGAAACGAGAAGGCGCCGGCCCGAAGTCAGGGGCGTTACATCTGGCACAAGCACAGTCCAACCGCGGTCGACGGGGGCGGAAGAAGGATTTTCCGGATGCCGAACGATTGGTGAAAAGGCTAGTGGCAAATGAGCTGATTCTAAGCTTTGTACCCGATGTCGAACAGCGTCTGTGGCGCACGGTAATGCGCCGAAAACACCAGATGACGTGCAACCGGGTGAAGTTACAGAACCGACTGGAGAGTCTGCTAGAAGAGGCGCATATCAAGTTGTCCAGTCTGGTTTCGGATCTTCTAGGCGTTAGCGCACGGCGCATGCTGAAAGCGCTGGCTGAGGGGGAGACCAGGCCAACGGCTTTGGCCGCTATGGCCGATAAGAAGTTGCGGGCCACGCAAGCCCAGTTGTGCGACGCGCTTGGCGCTTGCACCGAACTCAACCCAATCTACCGTCGTCTGGTGAAGATGACGCTCGAAGAGTTGCAACTGATCGAGCAGCAAATCAGCCTACTGGACCAGGAGATGGTGCGTCTGCTCGGCCAACATCAGGATGCAGTGAAGCGGTTGGCGGAGGTGCCCGGTCTGGGAGCGGATTCAGCGCAGCAGATCATAGCTGAAGTGGGCGCCACGGCAGCAACCTTTCCTTCGGATAAGCACCTCTCCTCGTGGGTGGGATCATGTCCTGGAGACGACGAGAGTGCAGGCGTATCTACGAATCACCGCTCGCCGAAGGGCAATCGCCACATGCGGCGGATTCTCAATCAATCTGCCAATGCCGCAATCAAGCACAAAGGAAGCATCTTCGAGATAGTGTATCGCCGCTTAGTGCCTCGCCTGGGACACAAGCAAGCCATCGGGGCGATTGCCCACCGACTTTGTCGACTGGTCTGGCTGATTCTGCACAAGGGGGTCCGCTACGAAGAACGGGGTCCGTCGGTGAGCCAACAGTCCAGAAAGAGACGCACGGCGCGGATGATCCGGGATCTGCGACTCCTTGGCTATCGGGTGGTACAGCTGGCTGCTCCAGCGGCGGATCCGGCGGCGGCATAACAGAGATTTTCGACCCTGGCTGCTCCAGCGGCGGATCCGGCGGCGGCATAACAGAGATTTTCGACCCTGCACTACATTTTGCAGTTGATTTCAAACGTTCGGGAAGACTGAGTCCGAGCCGATGCAGTAGGGATTTCTGTTCGGCCGTGGGTTCGGTGATCCGGCGCAAGCGGATCTCGCGTCCATCCGTGGTGGGCAGAACGATGTCGGCGCTCTGCAGCGTGGAGAGCAACGCCAGTGCCTTCATCGGGGAAAAAGGTTGGGCATTGTCCACGCCGCTGGCTGAGGGTTGTGGGACGATCGGCCGGCGTTGCAGCAGATGCTTCAGTGTCACCCACAAGGCATAACCAAGAAAGGCTACCAGGACGTGGGCCTTCACTCGTGCCTCCTTCTGATGAAACAAGGGTCGAATCGAAAGCTCGCTTTTGAGCGCTCGAAACGAAGTTTCCGCTTCGGTGAGTTGCATGTACATGGACCACATTTGCTCGGCCGAATCTGCCTGTAAGTTGGTACGCAGCATGTAGGCACCTTCCCGCAAGTCTCGCCACGCTTCCTTGTCTTTTTTCATTTCCCACAGGAGACGCACGCCGGCGGGCGTCTCTCGCAAAGTGACTTCGAACAGATCGTTGACTTGGGGATGCCGCGCCTGAATCCGTCCCAGTCTGCGCTCCATCTTGTAGCGGTCCTTTAGTCGGCCGCTGGCAATGCTTTTCTCCAGAGCTTGCAGAGCCTTTTCCATACTTAAGGAAAATCGCTTCCGGATCGCCTTCTCCT
>DATNKA010000795.1:0-4255 GCA_035603655.1 Candidatus Acidiferrales bacterium
TAATTTTCTTCGCATACCGGCTATCTGACATTTCAAGAGCATGTACAATCCCCGTTCGACTGATCGACGATCATTGGAGGGGGGCTCTGAGATGCTTTGGGCGCGCATGCTGGCCTACATCACCGGAACCGTAGACCAGGAACTTCTGTTGAGAAACGAATATCTTGCCGCCGAGAACCGCATCCTGAGAGCCCAAATCCAAGGCAGGTTGCTGTTATCCGACGCTGAAAAAGCTACCTTGGCGGAGATCGCCCGACGGCTGGGACGGAGGGCCTTGGAAGGACTGGCGGCGACCGCGAAACCGGATACGCTGCTGGCCTGGTACCAAAAGCTGATCGCCCACAAGTTCGACGGCTCAAAGTGCCCGTAAAACCCGAGGTCGTCCCCCAGTGGACGAGGAAACGGAGCGGTTGGTAGTGCGGATGGCGAGGGAAAATCCCAGCTGGGGCTATGACCGGATCGTGGGCGCCATGGGCAACCTGGGTCACCAGCTGTCGGACCAGACGGTGGGCAATATACTCCGACGGCATGATATTCCACCGGCTGCCCAGCGGAAGCAGACCACGAGTTGGAAAGACTTCATCCGTACGCACATGGCAGTACTGGTGGCGACCGACGTCTTCACGGTGGAAGTGCTTACGCTGCGAGGTTTGATGACGTACTATGTGCTGTTTTTTATTCATTTGGAGAGCCGAAGGATATGCTTGGCCGGAGTGACACGTCATCCGGATGCAGAGTGGATGGAACAGATGACACGCACTCAGACGATGGAAGATACAGGTTTTCTGAACCACCGCAGGTATGTATTGCACGATCGCGACCGCAAGTACTGCGAAGGGTTTCGCGAAGTGATCCGGGCGGGAGGCATCGAACCGATTGCATTGCCGGCCAGAAGTCCGAATCTGAATGCCTATGCGGAACGCTGGGTCAGGTCGGTGAAGGAAGAATGTTTATCGAAGCTGATCCTGTTGGGAGAGGGTTCTCTGCGTCGAGTGCTAAGCCACTACGAGGGACACTATCATGGGGAACGAAATCACCAAGGCAAAGACAACCTCCTGCTGTTCCCCTTGCAGACTCCAGCAGTCCCTGGAAAACAAGAACAGGTGCGCTGTCGGGAACGGCTCGGTGGCCTGCTGAAATACTGTGAACGTAAGGAGGCATGAGCGGGTGGTTGTGCCTGTTTGGGATATCGAGTCTGGGCGTACAGCTTGAATACGGCTTGTGAGCGGCTTCACTCAGGAGCGACCCTGAACCCATAACAATGCTGTTCCGCGTAGTTCAGTCTGCGAACGACTTTTTTGACCCTACGGGATTCACTGTCGGAACGATAGAACAGTACAAGACAGAGGCTCATGCTTTGAAAGCGGCAGAAGGCATGCGGCTAATGATCAACGACGGCATTACACGTCGAGATCCGGTTCTCTTCTGCGGCCTCATGGACCGGTTCCTTCTCGATCAGAAACAGGAACAGGAAGCCGAGCAAATTACCCACAACACTCTAGCCTCCTATTGGAGCATGATTTCGCAACACATCCGACCCGAGTGGGGCGACGCGTACCTGGAAGACGTTCGGCCCGCTCTAGTTCAGGACTGGCTCCGCAGGCTCGTCGTCTCACCAAAATACAAGGGTCACATTCGGTCCCTGATGTACCGCCTTTTCGACAAAGCCATGCTTTGGGAATTGCTGAATGTGGAGCGAAACCCGATGGACTTGGTCGAAGTGAAGGGCATCAGCAAGCGCAAGCAACGTCCTCGCGTCCTTCAGGTAAAGGATGCATGGCAAATACTCGACGCGCTGGTTCAGCCTTTTCGAACCATCGTGTTGAGTGGTCTCTGCTTCGGTTTGCGAATCAGCGAAATCCTGGGCTTGCGATGGACGGACTTCGATTTCGAGCGATCGGTGGTTCTGATCCAACGATCAGCAGTCGGGAAGCGGCTCAACAAATTGAAGACGGAGTACTCACAGGACGAGGTCCCGATCGAACCGGGCTTCATCCTCGAACTGAAGAAATGGCAAGCGCTCTGTGTGGAGACCGAGGGGCGATGGCTGTTCCCGAGTCCGGTGACCGGTCGGCCTTATCACGCCGATTCGATTCGTGCCGACTACCTGGTTCCGACAGGTCTTCAGCTGGGACTTGGCAGGATCGGGTTCCACATGTTTCGCCATACCTACCGTGCTTGGCTGGACGAAACCGGAGCACCCGTGGGCGTTCAGCAGAAACTCATGCGACACGCGCACATCTCCACCACGATGGATCAGTATGGAAATACCTCGGCCTTGGCAAAACGCAAAGCAAATCGGCCAATCGTGCAACGCCTGTTGAGAAGGTCGGCCACTCAGCAGGTCTCCATTCAATAAATAAGGGGAACTGTGTGGCAGTTCCCCTTATTGGACAGTTTTGGACAGTTGCTGCAAGTGCCCAATCGCCCGTAACCTTATGATTGCGTTGGTTGCGGGGGCCCGATACGTACCGAATAGACAATTTTTGAGCATACCGTTTCGAAGCGAACTGATCCATTCCGCCGCGTAAGTCTCAGAACTACAGCGATTGCAGGCGTGGATTCGTTTAGCCGGAAACCTTGAGGACCAGCCCTCAAGATGACCACAAGCGCGTTTATGAGGACTAATCCAGACTCAATACGCTTCGCTTTGCACCGGCGCTCAACGCATACGTCGGACCATCATCTTCATGATTGCGCTCCATCCGCGCGCACCTACAAGGTTGCGTATGGTGAGAAAGGGAAATGCAAGCGCGGGATAGCGAAGACGCGCCGATCCGTCGGTGGCGGCGCGATAGATCGCCTGCACCACTTTTTCTGGGCCAGGTAATTTGGCCGCTTGCTCCGCCCACATTTTGTCGAAACCGTCGATCAGAGCTTGATAGGCAGGATGTGGTGTTCGCACCATACTGGTGCTGCTATCAAAGTTAGTCTTTGACCCGCCCGGTTCTACCAGCTTTACGCGTATTCCATATCCCTCCAGCTCATACTGCAGGGACTCGGTCAGACCCTCCACCGCGTATTTCGTCGCGTGATACGCCGAGAAAAGCGGAAGAGTCATTCGTCCGCCGAGCGAAGACACGTTGACGATGACGCCGCTCCTGGCCTTGCGCATCAAGGGCAGGACGAGTTGAATCATTCCAATGACGCCCATGAGGTTCGTGTCCACCTCACGCCGTAAATCCTCAGGAGATGCGCCTTCGAGGGGCCCTAACAGGCCGAAGCCCGCGTTGTTGATCAGAACGTCGATGCCGCCAAACTTGGCGACGGTTTCATCAATGCCGGCTTGCATGGATGCACGATCCGTCACGTCCAGTCGCGGTGTGAACAGGCTGGCCGGGCCGGTCCACGATTTGGCTTTTTCAGGGGAACGCATGGTCGCCGCGACGTTCCAACCCTTCTTCTTGAACAACAATGCGGTATCCCTGCCGAAGCCGCTTGACGCGCCGGTGATCAGTACGGTTTTAGCCATGGTCATTTTCTCCTTAAGTGTGACTAGTCAGTCATGGAAACTGGTTAAAAAAAATTAGGCGATCATTCGCCAAAAGCCATCGAAGGCAGCCATGCAATGCCTGTCTGCATTTGCAGGGTTCCGGATCATGTCGTCGATCGTCGCGTCCGCCAGCGCAGTCATCAGGGCTGCGACGAAATCCAGCGGGAGATCGCGCATCGGTCCATTCTGGCGGGCCCGTTCCACAAGCTCGGCGACTCCCGCGATCTCGTCAAGCGCCTTCTCACGGCTCTCCGGGGTCACATCGTCCGATACAGAAAGATGTGCGAGCGTCCGGCGCTTCTCCGGGCAGTCGGTCGCCCAGCGAAGCACATTGGACCACATATGAAACATTTGTGTCCGGATGTCACTCTCAGTTGGGATCCCGTCAAGAGCACCCGCAGCCATCTCCGCCTTGAGGTCTACATAGAGCCGGTTCAAGAGGTCAGCCTTCGTCTCGAAGTAGGAGAAGAGTGACCCATTGGAGACGCCGGCCTCTTTCGCGATCATCGCCGTCGGCGCGCTTAGCCCATGAGTACCGATCACGCGGGTTGCCGCCTCCATAATTGCGTTCTGCTTATCCTCGCTTCTGGGTCTGGCCATGCTCGTTGCCTCTACTCCATGACCAACATATCATAGAGCGACTAGTCGGTCAATGGCTGGCTAAACCGTTGGCGCTTCTCATGTTGCGGCGGGTGTTCGGAACCAATTGCGGCAGAATAGTTTCTGGTTGCAGAGGCTTGATTTGAACCGACGAACTCCTCT
>DATNKA010000796.1:0-6725 GCA_035603655.1 Candidatus Acidiferrales bacterium
GGGCTCCGGCGGCGGCATCGCCTATAACCGCGAAGAGCTTCTTGAGGTGCTGACCCGCGGTTTGGATATGTCTCCCGTGCACGAGGCGCTGATTGAAGAGTCGGTGCTGGGGTGGAAGGAATTTGAGCTCGAAGTGATGCGCGATACCAAAGATAACGTCATCATTATTTGTTCAATCGAGAACTTCGATCCGATGGGCGTGCACACTGGCGATTCGATCACCGTTGCCCCAGCGCAGACGCTGACCGATCGCGAGTACCAGGCCATGCGCGACGCGTCGATCGCCGTGATCCGCGAGATCGGCGTGGATACGGGCGGATCGAATATTCAGTTCGGAGTGAATCCCGAGACCGGGCGCATGGTTGTGATCGAGATGAATCCCCGCGTCTCCCGCTCATCGGCGCTCGCGTCGAAGGCCACGGGGTTTCCCATTGCGAAGATTGCCGCGAAGCTTGCCGTGGGGTACACGCTGGACGAAATTCCCAACGACATCACGCGCAAGACTCCGGCATGTTTCGAGCCGACGCTCGACTATGTTGTCGTGAAAATTCCGAAGTGGCAGTTTGAAAAGTTTCCTGGCGCGGATGAGAGCCTTGGGGTGCAGATGAAGTCGGTCGGCGAAGTGATGGCGATCGGACGTACCTTCAAAGAGGCGCTGATGAAAGGCATTCGCTCGCTCGATACCGGAAAGCGCGTCGGCGGTGACAAGATTGAACCCAAAATCCTGACCCAACGCTTAGTGACGCCGCATCCGGAGCGCCTTGCGTACGTCCAATACGCTCTGCGGCAGGGGCACACGGTAAAGCAGATCGCTAAGATGACCTCGATGGATCCGTGGTTCCTCTACCAGCTCAAAGAAATTAATGACATGCAGCTTGAACTGGAGAAGCATCCGATCGAGTCGATTCCAACCGAAGTGTTGCGCGACGCCAAGCGCATGGGCTTCTCCGACGGGCGGCTGGCAAGCGTCTGGCGGCTGGAGGGACAGGAAAAAGTTCGGCATCTGCGTAAGAAGCACGGCGTCTTGCCCGTGTACAAGCGCGTCGACACGTGCGCGGCAGAATTCGAGAGTTTCACGCCCTATCTTTACTCGACTTACGAGGACGAAGACGAAGCCGCGCCCACCGATAAAAAGAAAATTATCATCCTGGGCAGCGGGCCAAACCGCATCGGGCAGGGAATTGAATTCGACTACTGCTGCTGTCACGCATCATTTGCGCTGCACGAAGATGGTTACGAGACGATCATGATTAACTGCAATCCGGAGACGGTCTCCACCGACTATGACACCAGTGATCGTCTCTACTTCGAGCCGCTCACGTTCGAAGATGTCTGGGCGATCTATCAGCACGAGACGTCGAAAGGCGCCGCGTGCGGCGTAATCGTCCAGTTCGGAGGGCAGACGCCGCTGAATCTTGCTCTGCCGCTAAAGGCCGCGGGCGTGAACATCATCGGCACGTCGCCCGAGTCAATCGACCTGGCTGAAGATCGCAAGCACTTCAACAAGCTTCTCGAAGAATTGGAAATTCCGCAGGCCGCAGGAGTGATGGCCACCTCGCTCGAAGAAGCCATCGAAGGCGCCAAGCGCGTGGAATATCCAGTGGTGGTGCGACCCTCTTACGTGTTGGGCGGTCGCGCCATGGTGATTGCCTACGACGAGGAGTCTGTGGTTCGGTACATGAAGGAAGCGGTTGAGTACTCGCATGACCGCCCCGTGCTGATCGATCACTTCCTCGAAGATGCGATTGAAGTGGACGTGGACGCACTCTCCGACGGCGAAGACGTCGTGATCGGAGGAATCATGCAACATATCGAAGAGGCCGGCATTCACTCCGGCGATTCTTCGTGCGTGCTGCCGGCTGTGGATATTCCCCAGCCACTCATGGAACGCATGCGCGATTACACCTTCAAGTTAGCGCGGGCCCTGAAGGTGGTGGGGCTGATGAATATTCAGTTCGCGATTCCACGGGGCAACGGCGGCGGCTCGGAGGGTGGAACGGTTTACGTCCTCGAAGTGAATCCTCGAGCTTCGCGCACGGTGCCCTATGTTTCGAAGGCGACCGGCGTGCCGATGGCGAAGATTGCGGCACGGTTGATGACGGGGCGCAAGCTGCGCGAATTTCTGCCGGAAAATATCGAACGCCGCGCCGATCTCGATACCGGAAGCTGTTACTACGTGAAGTCGCCAGTGTTTCCGTGGAATAAGTTTCCGGGCGTCGATACGGTGCTGGGGCCAGAGATGAAGTCCACTGGCGAAGTGATGGGCGTGGGCGACAGCTTCGGCGAGGCGTTCGGCAAGGCGCAATTGGCTGCCGGCCAGAAGTTGCCGACTCAAGGCACCGTCTTTATCAGCGTGACCGACCATGACAAACGCCACGCTGCGGAAGTTGCGCGTAAGTTTGTGGATATGGGTTTCAAGCTGGTAGCTACCTCCGGCACGGGGGATGTGATTGAGGCCGCAGGCATGAGAGTGGAGCGCGTGTACAAGGTGAAGGAGGGACGTCCGAACGTCGTGGATCTGATCAAGGGCCAGAGTATTCATCTCATCATTAATACCCCCACCGGGCTGGAGCCATGGTTTGACGAGAGGGCGATCCGGCGTGCGGCAGTGACTGCACGTATCCCCACCATTACGACGCTATCGGCCGCGCGGGCGGCGGCGGAGGGGATCGCAGCACTTCAGCGCGGCGAAATTAATATACGGGCCTTGCAGCAGCTGCACGCGGACCGAACCGCCGTTCGACATTAACTGACGACTGGAATCAAAAGGCGTTTACCCTAGGCAGTCTGATCCGGAAGCGGCTCGAGGAGCTCTGGAACCAAGGCCGCGGGGAAGTCATCGATGCAATGTGCGCCAGGGACGTGATCGGCTATGGCCAGGCGCACCATGGGGCTGACACCCACGGTTCGCAGCACGTTGAGCAGTTTTTGCCGCGGTTTCCGTGACGCGTTCTCGAACATACACGTCGACATTTCACGGTACCGCTGGACAATGGTTATGACTCGCCGGAGCTTTTCTCGGAGTAGCACCCGCCTAGCGTCATTGTGAACGGTATTAGCATTCAGCGTTTGGTTAATCGCCAGATTAGCGCGGGCCGGGACAATTGCGACCAGTTGGGTGCTGGTTCGGCTCGGAGCCCTACCGGAGCCCAAGTTTCTGTGAGGTGTCTCTCGTATATTCGCCGCTTTCTGGTTAGAATTAAATATGCTACTGCAAGGTATTTTTCCTCCTATCACCACGCCGTTCTATCCTGACGGCAACGTCTACTTCAAAAAGCTTGAGAGCAATGTTGAACGCTACTCGCGCACGCCTTGCGCTGGCATCGTCGTGCTCGGCTCGACGGGGGAGGCCATTTTGCTTTCCGATCAGGAGCGACGCGACGTATTGAAGTGCGCGCGCGAGGCGGCTGCGCCGAACAAAGTCCTGATCGCCGGCACAGGGATCGAGTCGGCCCTCGAGACGCTGCGGCTTACCGAGTACGCCGCCAAACTCGGATACGACGTCGCCATGGTGCGTACGCCGCACTATTACAGGAAGCAAATGCAGCCGGGCAACATTCTCGCTTTCTACCGGACGGTGGCAGACCAATCGCCGTTGCCGGTGATGATTTACAACTTTCCGCAGGCTACCGGCTACGACATTCCCGCGGAGCTGGTGATCGAATTGGCGGAGCATCCGAATCTGATCGGGATCAAGGAATCGAGCGGCGACGTCGAAAAAGTCCGTACCATAGTGGAAGGCACGCGGCAAATCCTGCGTAGCGCCACCGTAACTGAGACGTTTGAAGCCATCACGCCGCGCATGCTTGCGGCGGCGGCCTCGCGCTCGAATGCCGAAGGCGGGGAATTGGTTCAGGTTGGGGCGGCGAGTACGTCGTTGCCGCCAAAGCCTTCTTCGACCGCGGTCACAGTTGTCGGCAAAATGAAAACCCGGCAGAAAGAAGTGGGATTCCAGGTGCTGGTGGGCGCGGCGCAGAAGCTGCATCCGTCGCTCGATGCGGGAGCGGCGGGGGCGATTCTGGCTTTCGCCTGCGTTGCTCCCACGGCATGTTATGAGATTTATGCGGCATGGAAAGAGAACGATGCGGAGTTAGCGCGGCTGAAGCAGGAGCGCATCGCTAACGCGGCCCAGCTCGTGGTGGGCGACGTCGGCGTCCCCGGCGTGAAGTACGGCATGGACTTTAACGGCTACTTCGGCGGTTCGGTGCGGCTACCGCTGCTGCCCCTGACGGGCGAAGCGAAAAGCGACATAGAGCGACTGCTGGCGGATGTACGGAACTAAGCGCGATACCAGCTCCTGAGGAAATCCAGGAAATCTACCGCGGCTTGTGATCTCGGTCGTATTGTCGTATACTGGGTCCGAACGAACGTTCGAATGAGGCTGGTTCGGGCTATGGCTAGTCCTTCAACGGCAAGGCGAGTTTCCACAGGCCGCCCTCGCGCCTTGGCGCAGCCGGCCACGCGCTTTGACCGCCGATTGTCGGAAATTCTCATCCACGCTACGAACGTCTTCTGCGAAAAGGGATACGAGGGCGCTTCCATGCGTGACCTTTCGCGCGCCAGTGGAATGTCGTTGGCCGGGCTTTATTACTACTTCGAATCAAAAGAACGCTTGCTTTTTCTGATTCAGAAGCACACGTTCACAACCATCGTGCAAAGACTGAAAGCGCGTTTGCAGGGAGTGAGCGAGCCGGAACAACAAATCCGCATCTTCATATTGAATCACCTGGAATATTTTCTCGCGAACCCGGCGAGCATGAAAGTTCTATCGCATGAAGCGGACGCTTTGAAAAACGGTTTTGCCTCGGAAGTGGCAGCGATCAAACGCGAGTACTATCGGATCTGTGTAGGTTTGCTCGATAATTTGAAAAGAGAATTTGGCTTTCAGTTCACCACACGCATCGCGGTCCTCAGTTTGTTCGGCATGATGAACTGGATTTACACCTGGCACAACCCGCGGGTTGATGCCGATGCCGAGCAACTCGCGCGCGAGATGAGCGACATTTTTCTGAGCGGGGTGATGAATGCTCCTAAGGCGCGCAAGGATGGGCGCTGAGCAGGGGTAGTAAATACTTCCCGCGAAACTAAGGTCCTGGCTTCGCTGGGAATGACAAGAGATTATTGGATTACAAATTACCGATAAGGATGAGGAAATAAGGAGTTACAACATGGCGACCACAATGCAGCCGGCGACCGGCGAAACCACCAAACAGCTTGTCAATTACCGCACCGATGGCGGCGTAGCGGTGATCGAGATGTGCGATCCTCCCGCTAACACTTACACCTACGAGATGAACCGGCAGCTCGATGAGGCGATACTCCGGGCGCGCATGGAGAATGATGTTCATGTCATTTTGCTAACGGGCGCCGGTGACAAGTTCTTCTCGGCGGGAGCGAACATAAAAATGCTGTCGAGCGTCGATCCGACCTTCAAATATTACTTCTGTCTGCATGCCAATGAAATGCTACTGCGCCTGGAACACACGCCCAAGCTGGTGATCGCGGCGATCAATGGACATTGTGTGGGCGGCGGCCTGGAAATTGCGATGGCGGCAGACATCCGCATTGCACGCAAGGACGCCGGAAAGATCGGCCTGCCGGAAGTGAATCTGGGCGTGCTTCCGGGTACGGGTGGCACACAACGCCTCTCGCGGCTGGTAGGGAAGAGCAAAGCCATTGAACTGATGGTCACGGGCAACACTTTCTCATTCGAAGAGGCGCAAGAGCTCGGCATTATCAACGATATCTACGAACGCGACAGTTTCATGGAAAACATGATGGAGTACGCCAAGCAGTTCTGTCCGCCGAACAAGGCCGCGAAGGCCGTGGGGCGGATCAAGCGCGCGGTGCAGACAGGATGGGAAATTCCGATGGAGTCAGCGCTGGCGGTGGAGCGCGAGAACCAGCAAATTCTTTTCCAGAGTGAAGATGCGAAGGAAGGTCTGGCTGCGTACGTGGAAAAGCGGCCGGCGGTGTTCAAGGCCAAGTAGAGCGAGTGCCCGGTACCAAGAGGGCGCTCCGGACGCCCGCCCGACAGCGGCGAGACCGCGGCGCTGCAGGAAGAAGAAATGCTTTCGGCGAATTCTGCCCGCGAGCTTGGCATCGACGCGATTGGAAATTTCACGGAGTTAAAACAGTTTGGCTGAATATGTTTTAGGAGTGGCATTATGCCTGGAAAAGTAGCAAAAATCGGAACCTTCAGTGACTGGGAAGGCATGTTTAACGATTGGCGAAAAGACATCGGCGTCAACACTCGGGATATTGAAGCGTTTCATTTTGACACGCTCTACGGTGCGATCGATACCGAGGAGATTGAATTCGGGTCGTACAAAGGCCGCCGCAAGTGGGAGAACCTGCGACAGATTCCGACGCAACAAATGCGCGATGCGCTCATGAATATGATTGTGTATCAGGGTGATACCGAATTCGCCAGCGTCGAGCAGCAACGCAACCTGTTGGAGAATGCTCCTACGGATTGGGACCGCCGCGCGATTACTCGGGTCATGATTGAGGAAATGCGGCACGGCTGGCAGATGTGCGCGCTGTTGGTGGATCACTTCGGCTATTCGGGCAAAGTCGAGGCACAAAAAATGCTCGAGCGCCGGGCTTTCGACAACAAGCGGCTGCTGGGCGCATTCAACGTCGATGTCGATAACTGGATGGATTTTTTTACCTACACCGACTTCGTCGATCGCGACGGAAAGTTCCAGTTGCAAATGTTGAAG
>DATNKA010000797.1:0-8346 GCA_035603655.1 Candidatus Acidiferrales bacterium
AAGAATTGGCACGGCTGGATGCATGCGAGGCGTTGGAGTCTCCGCTGGCCACCGAAGTCAGTTACGCGCGCGCAGTGGGGCTGGCTCATGTGGCCGAATTGCTTGACGAGTTGCTTCCCGATCGCGAAGCGAATGACGCCATTTTTCGCCTGACCCTCTCCGTCCTCCACGCACTGACTGGCTCGGATATATGGATGCCGGTCACCTACTTTGATCTGTGGCTAACGCGGCTGGTGGGTTTCTTGCCGGAGCTGACTGAGTGCCTCGTGTGTGGTCGCAGCCTGAACGGTAGCCGGGCTTACTTCCACGCGCTGGCCGATGGCTTGATGTGTCCGGATGACAAGCGTCTGGCATCGTCGGAGATTTCGAGTGAATCGCGCGCTCTGGCAGCGCAGATGTTTCGCGCCCCGGTGGAAAATTTTGTCGAGATTCCGTGGCCGAAGTCGCGGGGCGCCGACCTGAGAAGGTTCTTAATCCAAACTTTGCAGCGGCATATCGAGAAGAAATTGGTCACGGCAGGGATGCTCGAGAAGAGCGCATTTTGAAGCTCCAGCCCGGCACCTCTGCCCGGTTCAGTTCCGTTCGCCAAATCCGTGCTTGCCGCGGCAAACTTTGCAATAACGGGCGTCTTCGGTATTGTCTACGCGATGCTTCACAGGCCTTAAAGTCCGCAAGTAACCGAAGACAGCTTTTAAGTCCTCGTCGCTGAGGTTCCGGAAAAAGCCCCATGGCATGATGCTGGCCAGTGGGCGCGCGTTGACCTGCCCGTTACGAATCACATTAATGAACATTTGTTCGTCGAAATACGCGATGCCCGAAGGATCAGGTGTGAGGTTCAGCGAGGCCACCGAGACTATCTTCTTAGGGTCGGCTTCCCAGGGTCCCGACATATCAACCCCGCCGGCGAAGTTCATCCCTGGAATCGGATTGCCGTGCCCGTCGTCAGGAGTATGGCAGCCCTCGCAATGCCCCACCGTCACCAGATACTTGCCGTAGGCTACACGATCCGAACGGTCGGGTTCGGGAACGTGCGCCAGCGGTTCAAGCGGCTGGAAGGTTTTTTTGATGTCTTCGGTTAGAGTGGTTTTCGGCTGCTCGATGTGCACCGGAGCCATCGAGCGTTCATAGACAATTACCGATGCCAGGTCTTCATCGGAGAGGCTGCGGAAGTACTGGTAGGGCATTAGAGGAAAGAGAGTACGGCCATCGTGACCGATACCCTGCCGCAGTGCGTGCACAAAATCAGAGTCCTTCCATTTTCCGGCGCCATAGTCAGGATCAGAAGAGATGTTGGGTGCAAAGATCCGATTTCCTTTGGGCAGCCCGAACGTATCGAAGTCAAGGCCCCCATTCTTCTTGCCTTCCACAGGGCGCGCCGGACGATGGGCGAAATCATAATCGGAATGGCAAAAGGGGCATTGCAGGAGCCCTTCTACCAGATACTGGCCGCGAGTCAGTCGCGCGGGCGTGCGCGGGATTGTCTCCATTTCGAGAGCCGATGCTGGCGACGCCGCCGTAACGGTTGGCCTCTTCTGACAGCCAACCCCCACACACACCAGGAACGCAGCAATCCCCGCAGGGATCGACTTCGACGTTTTCATGTGTTCCGCCCCTATTCTAGGTTTGAAAAAAGAACAAAGAGCCGCACCCGAGGTTAGCGCGAGGGTATACCCCATGGCGTTAATTTGCGAGTGGTTTTTCTTGCGGGGTCTCCTGATTGGTAGGACAGCATCTTCGCTCCTGCCAGGCTGACGTGGATCGTCTCCTTCCATTACAATCGAGGGTTAAGCTGCGATGGTTCTGCGGCACTGCCCGATCTGGCTCTTGGCAGCCGGGATTGTAGAACCAACTTCGTCGATGACTTCACCTTATTCGAATCCGCCGACGTTCCAGGAACTCATCCTGCGCTTGCAGGCATTTTGGGCGGAGCGCGGATGTGTATTGCAGCAGGCTTATGACGTTGAAGTGGGCGCAGGCACGATGGCTCCGGAGACCTTTCTGCGCGTGCTGGGACCGAAACCGTATAAGGTAGCGTATGTTCAGCCGTCGCGCCGGCCGGCAGACGGGCGCTATGGCGAGAATCCGAACCGCCTGTTCAAGCACATGCAGTTGCAAGTGATCCTGAAGCCTCCGCCAGAGAACGTGCAGGAGTTGTATTTGGAGTCGCTGACCGCGATTGGCATTGACCTGCGTCAGCACGACATCAAGTTCGAAGAAGATAACTGGGAAGCTCCGACGCTCAGCGCCTGGGGTGTAGGGTGGCAGGTGATGCTCGATGGACTCGAGATTACACAGTTCACCTATTTTCAGCAGTGCGGGGGAGTGGATTTATTCCCGATTTCTGCCGAGCTGACCTATGGCCTGGAGCGCATTGGCGCGTTTCTGCAGGATGTCGATTCGATCTACGACATCGTATGGGCGCGCGATCCGGAGACGGGCGACGAAGTGAAATACGGCGACGTGCGGCTGGCGGATGAGCAGCAGTTTTCGGTTTACAACTTCGAGGTCGCAGATGTGGAAAAAACCTGGGAGCACTTCCGGCTGTACGAAGCCGAGTGTCACGGGCTGGTAGAAAGATATGAGAGGCTGATGAAGGATCAAAATCCTCACCTTGTCTCTCCAGAAAACAGAGAGATAAATGCGGGGTGCCCTAATCCGATCCTCAGCAAGGCTCGGTTCCCACTCCTTGCGGCCTACGATCTTTGTTTGAAATGCTCTCATTTGTTCAACATCCTCGATGCACGGGGAGCGATCTCGGTGACGGAGCGTGTCGGAGTAATCGCACGTGTGCGGGCACTAGCTGTTGGCATCGCAAGGGCTTGGGTGGATCAGCAGAAGAGCGAATCTGCCTCGGCTGAGAAGTCAGACGAGCCTGCGCCTGCCGGCAAGAAGGAAACGAAAACGAAGAAGATGCGCCAGAATTTGTCGCCGGTGGGCTAGCGCTTTTGTCTTTTGTGCAGCCGAGGGTGAGATGCCGGTGCTGGGTTTGCACAGGCGCACGTATGAGCGTTCACAGCGATTTGTCAGTTAGCTAGAGAGACTCAGAGTTTGACGGTATGCCAGATTTCCTACTCGAGATCGGGTGCGAAGAAATTCCGGCGCGGATGATCGATGCGGCCTCGCAGGAGCTACGCGAGCGCGTCAGCGCACTACTAATCCGGGAGCGTCTGGCCGCGAGCGAGATTACGCATTTCGATACGCCTCGCCGGCTGGCAGTCATTGCATCAGGAATTCCTGCGGCCCAACCCGATGTGACAGAGCAAGTGAATGGGCCTTCAGTCAGCGTTGCCTATAACGATGGTCAGCCTACGCCCGCGGCGCATGCTTTCGCAAAAAAGGCTGGTATCGACGTCTCGCGACTCGAAAAGATCACGACTCCGAAGGGCGAATACCTGGCCGCCAGAGTGACCCGGAAGGGCCGGTCCGCGACTGAAATTCTTGCAGAGAATCTCCCCAAGGAAATTTCCACAATCTATTGGCCCAAGAATATGTACTGGCGCAAGACGAACGAGCGCTTCGTGCGGCCGGTGCGTTGGCTGGTCGCCATGCTGGACAGCGCGACCGTTCCGCTGGAATTCGGAGGAATCCAGGCAGGGAACGCGTCGCGTGGGCACAGGGTTCTTAGCCATGGCGACGTCATAATTTCGCGCGCTGGTTCTGCTTATGTTAACGCTCTGCGCGCTGCAAAAGTTCTTGGTCGCAGCGAACGGGAGCAGCAGATTCGTAAGGCTCTCGATGCGGCCGCGCGCACGATTACCGGTGTCCGCTGGCGCGAAGACAAAGTGCTACTCGAGACCGTGGTGAACCTCACGGAATTTCCCTCGGCGATTCTCGGCGGCTTCGATTCGCAATTCCTAGCGCTGCCGGAAGAAGTGCTGGTCACCGTTATGCGCGATCATCAGAAATACTTTGCCTTGGAAGATTCGAGCGGTAAGCTGTTACCCCATTTTCTGGCGGTGCTGAATACCGATGGAGATCCGCAGGCGCTTATTCGGCATGGCAATGAGCGCGTGCTGCGGGCGCGCTTCAATGACGCGCGCTTTTTCTGGGAGACCGATCAGAAGCGCTCCCTGTTGGAACGTTTCGATTCGCTCAGGAACGTTACTTTTCAGAAAGACCTGGGCAGCTACTACGAGAAAACGCGCCGCGTGCAACGCTTGTGCAGCTGGCTGAGCGAGATCATCAAGCAGAGCGGAATGACGGTTCGTGCAGGCGTGGTTCATAAAGCCGCTTGTTTGGCGAAAACCGATCTCACCACGGAACTGGTAAAGGAATTCACCGAACTGCAGGGCATCGTGGGCGGGCTGTACGCGCGGGCGCAGGAGCTAGATCACTCTCTGCCGGAGGCCACGCGGCTCGCGATTGCGGACACCATTTACGATCACTACAAACCTGAATCCACCGAAGATGACGTGCCGCGCTCGATCGAGGGCGCGGTGCTTTCCGTTGGCGATAAAGCGGATACCATTGCCGGCATGTTTTCGCTAGGACTGGTTCCGAGCGGGTCGAAGGACCCGTTTGCCCTGCGCCGGCAGGCCAATGGGATCGTGAAGGTGATCGCGGAAAAGAAACTGCCGTTGCGCCTTGCGGATCTGATGCGCGATGCGCGGGCCGGATATAAAGGATCGGCAGCCGAGAAGAAGTTCGTGAACGATGCGAAGTTTGATGAGGACGTGCGAATTTTCTTCCGCGAGCGTCTCGAGTTTTATTTGAAGGATGTGCGGGGATATGCCTACGACGTAGTGAAGGCAGTTTTGGCAGCTGATGCTGACGATGTCGTGGACGCGCTATCCCGCGCCGAGGCGGTGAAGCAAGTGATGCATATGCCCGAGTTTCAGGCCATTGGCGCGGCTTGCAAGCGCATGCGCAACATACTAAGACAAGCTGCGGAGAAGAATATTGATCCGGCTGCGAAATTCGTGGAGCTGGCCGAATCTGCCGACGAAGAAAAGAAGCTGATGGCTCTCATGGAGGGTGCCAGCGCGAAAGTCGAAGACCACAGGCGCGGGAAAGATTACCTCGCGGCTCTGCTTCTGCTGTCGACAGCAAGAGAACCGGTGGACAGATTTTTCGACAAAGTCATGGTGATGGTGGATGACGCAAAAGTGCGGGCGAACCGGCTGGCATTGCTGCGGACTTTATTGAAGGAATTCTCAACCATTGCTGATTTTTCCGAAATTGTGATCGAAAGCAAAGGATGAACTCGGACATCGCTAAACGCTATTTGACGGTAAAGACGGACCAGTCCCGATGCCTGATCACAGAGAAACTTTAGATGTGGAAGTTGCCGGCGGGACGCCGGCGCTACGAAATCGAAACTCAAAGGACTAATAATCATGGCGACATTGACCCTCCCCGAAACCGAAGTTCAGGAAAAAAACAAGAACACAACCAAATATGTTTACTTCTTCGGCGACGGCAAGGCCGATGGCGACGGCAAGATGAAGGACGATCTCGGCGGCAAGGGCGCCGGCTTGGCGGAGATGACGAATGCGGGATTGCCCGTGCCTCCAGGGTTCACGATCCAGACGGAAGCTTGTCGCGAGTACATGCGCCAGGGACATGTGTCGAAAGAAGTTGACCGGCAGATGGAGGACTCTCTGGCCAAGCTGGAAACGTTACAAGGTCAGAAACTGGGGGCGGGCGAGAATCCGTTGCTCGTAAGCGTGCGTTCGGGCGCGAAGTTTTCCATGCCTGGCATGATGGACACGATTCTCAATCTCGGATTGAACGACAAGAGCGTGGAAGCGCTGGCCAAGCGTAGCAACAATCAACGATTTGCCGCCGACTCCTATCGGCGGCTCATCCAGATGTTCGGCAACGTGGTGCTGGAAATACCGAAATCCGCCTTCGACGAAGTGTTCGACGGAAAGAAAAAGCAGAAAAAAACCAAGCTCGATACCGATCTGGATGCCAAGGCGCTTAAGGAAGTGATTGAGGAATACAAGAAGGTCGTCAGAAAGCATGCTAAGCGCGAGTTCCCGCAAGACCCTCATGAACAATTGGTGATGGCTCGTGACGCTGTGTTCCGCTCCTGGCAGAACGATCGCGCCAAGCACTACCGCCGCATCAACAACATCGATGACATGCTCGGGACCGCGGTCAACGTGCAAGCCATGGTATATGGCAACCTCGGCGACACCAGCGGCACGGGTGTGGGTTTCACGCGCAATCCTGCGACCGGAGCGAAGGAGTTTTACGGCGAATTCCTCATGAACGCTCAGGGCGAGGACGTGGTTTCCGGCGTGCGCACTCCGGTCCCAATCCTCGAACTGCAAAAAATCATGCCTGAGGTTTACGACCAGCTTCGCGAAATCACTACACGGCTGGAGAAACACTATCGCGATATGCAGGATTTTGAGTTCACCATCCAGGAAGGGAAGCTCTACATGCTGCAGACGCGCAACGGCAAGCGCACTGGACGCGCTGCCGTGCGAGTGGCTATTCAGATGGTGGAGGAGAAGCTGATCAGTCAGCAAGAAGCGATTTTTCGCGTGGAACCAAATCAACTCTATGATTTCCTGGTCCCACGCTTCGATGAGAAGAGCACGAAAGTGGAAGTCTTGGCGACCGGATTGCCGGCATCTCCCGGCGCTGCCGTCGGGCAAATTGTGTTCACCGCAGAGGAAGCCGTCAAGAAGGCGGGGCACGGCGCAAACAGGAATCCCGTCATTCTTGTACGAGCCGAAACTACACCGGAAGATATCCAGGGTATGGAAGTCGCAGCGGGCATCTTAACGTCGCGCGGTGGCATGACCAGTCACGCTGCCGTGGTCACGCGCGGCATGGGGAAGTGTTGCGTAGCGGGCGCCGGCGACATTCAAGTCGATGAGCGCGCCAGAGAGATGCGAGTCAAGGGGCAGGTCTTCAAAGAAGGAGATTGGATTTCGCTCGACGGTACCAGCGGACGCGTTATTAAAGGAAAGCTGAACACGCTCGAACCATCTGCGGATGACGCGGACCTGCAGAAGCTGATGGGCTGGGCGGAACCGTTCCGCAAAATTGGCGTGCGTGCGAACGCCGACATTCCTCGTGACGCGATTCAAGCGCGGGCGTTTGGGGCTGAAGGTATCGGCCTGTGCCGAACTGAACACATGTTCTTTGCCGAAGATCGCATTCCACACATGCGGACGATGATTCTGGCAAACAATGAAAAAGACCGTCGGCTTGCGCTGAAGAAGCTGCTGCCGATGCAACGCGCAGACTTCGTCGGATTGTTTAAGGCCATGAATGGCCTGCCGGTGACCATCCGGTTGCTGGATCCACCGCTGCACGAGTTCCTACCAAAGCGTGAAGAATTGATGGTGGAAATTGCGGTCCTCGAATCCACCAAGCCTCGCTCGCCGAAGCTGAAGGAATTGAGAATGCTGTTAGCCCGGGTGGAAGAACTGCATGAGTTCAATCCGATGCTGGGACATCGCGGATGCCGCTTGGGGATCACCTATCCGGAAATTACCGAGATGCAGGCTCGGGCCATTTTTGAGGCGGTCGTCGCCGTGGACAAGGCGGGAATCAAAACTCACGCTGAAGTGATGATCCCACTGATCTCAACGGTGAAAGAAATGGCGAATCAGGGCGCAATCGTCCGACGCGTGGCGGAAGAAGTGTTCAAAGAGAAGGGAAGGCATGTGCACTACCTTGTGGGGACGATGATTGAATTACCTCGGGCGTGCCTCGTCGCGGACGAAATTGCCAAGGAAGCGGAGTTCTTTTCCTTCGGCACGAATGACCTTACTCAAACCACGTTCGGATTTTCGCGCGACGATGTCAACAAAGTGCTGCCCACATATTTAGCGGAAGGAATTCTGAAGCAGGATCCGTTTGCCGCGATCGACCGGGATGGCGTGGGCGAACTGGTTCGGATCGGGATCGAGCGCGGACGAAAGACTCGTCCCAAGCTGGAGGTCGGAATCTGCGGTGAGCATGGTGGCGACCCCTCTTCAGTGGAGTTTTGTCATCAGGTGGGAATGGACTATGTATCGTGTTCTCCATTCCGCGTGCTAACGGCCCGGCTGGCAGCGGCACAGGCCGCAGCTGCGGAAACGCTGAAAATTGAGGGGGAAAGAACGAAATAGAATTGGCCCCCGAGGGCCGCGGGTCCATGACCCAAGCTCTGCAGCGATCCGAGCTTTGCAGCGTTCGACTTAAATGCTCCTTGCCCTCGGCGCTATTTATTGCACCCTCTGCAAACGGGCAATCAGCTTCTGAGCCAAGCTCTCCTCCGATTCCGACCACAGCACGCGCGAATTCGTGCCGCTATTCTTGTCAACTTTCACTGAAAATTCGACCAGCTTGGCCACGTTCTCGCGAATCTTGTCGCGAGTCTGTTCGCTAAGAGGAGTCTCC
>DATNKA010000798.1:0-15183 GCA_035603655.1 Candidatus Acidiferrales bacterium
GGCGCCGTCCACTCGCCGGATGAGCTCAAACTTATCGTCACTGCCAGCCGTCAGTTCGGTCAGATTCCCGAGTCGCAAGAAGAAATGATCCACAACGCCATCGAACTTGATAGCATTACCGTCCGCGAAGTAATGGTCGCGCGCCCTGACATTTTTTCCCTGCCCTCCGACCTTACGCTCGATGAAGCCTTGAATCGTGTGGTTGAAGGCCAGCACTCGCGTATCCCGGTCTACGACCCGCAACGCGGTCCCGAGCACATCGTCGGCGTACTTTACTATAAGGAACTCGTCCGCTGGGTGCGGCTGCGCCTGATCAATCTTGGCCAGCCTGTTGCTTCGCGCATCGCGCGCACCCAGATCGCTCACATCATGCACGATGTTCTGGTTGTACCGGAAACTAAAGTCCTGGCCGAACTGCTGGATGAATTCAAGCAGCGCCGCCGCCATCTCGCCGTCGTGGTCGACGAGTTCGGTTCCACCGCGGGTGTCATCACCGTCGAGGACATCCTGGAGCAGCTAGTTGGCGACATCGAAGACGAATTCGACGTCTCAGCACCGGAGCCCGGATTAGCCGATGAGTCCGTCCTGCTGCTCGAAGGCTCGGTAAACATCCGCGATCTCGAAACTCAACACGGCCTGCTCCTGCCCCGCGACGCCGGCTTCGAAACCCTCGCCGGATTTGTACTCGCCCGCCTGCAGCGCATTCCGTATCTTGGCGAATCGTTCGAGTACGAAGGCTATCGTTATACGGTGGAAGAAATGGAAGCGCACCGCATCGCCAGAGTAAAGATCGAGAAAGTGAAAAACGTCGAAGGCAAAGCCGAGCCCGCGAAGCAGGCAGGAGACTGAACCTAACTTGGAGGGTTGAGTGCAAACACCAGCAGAATCCCTTCGTCGCCTATTGGACACTGTGCCCTCGGAGCTAGCAGGATTGTCAGACGCCACGGCCGCGCTTAAGCCGGCTCCTGAAAAATGGTCGCCGAAAGAAGAATTAGGCCATTTGCTCGATTCCGCCGCCAATAACCATCAGCGGATCGTCCGAACCCTAATAGAAGACCAGCCAGCCATGCCTGGTTACGAACAGCAACGCTGGGTGCAGGTGCATTGCTACCAGCAACGCGACTGGCGCGAGCTCATCGACCTGTGGGCAGCACTTAATCGGCAACTTCTCACTGCCGTCGCCTCGGTGACCGATTCCGGTTGGAAGCGAACCTGCACAATCGCTGGCTCCGAACCTGTGACCCTGAGGTTCGTGCTTGAGGATTACCTTGCCCATATGTCCCACCACGTCGCCCACATCAAATCGGCGAGTCACGCAACCAGGGGCGAAAAGCCATCAACCACCGACTGATGGCAATCCGCCTTCTCCAACGCGTCCTCTACACCCTGCCAGTAATCTGGCTGGTGGTCAGCCTCGTGTTCCTTCTCATTCATCTGGTCCCCGGAGACCCTATCCAGCAGATGCTTGGCGAAGGCGCGCCGCCCGCTGACATTGCCGCTACCCGCCACGCCTATGGCCTCGACGCCCCGCTAGGCGAGCAATACCTCCACTACTGGCGCGGAGTCCTCCACGGCGACCTCGGCCCCTCGTTCCGCTACAACCAAAGCGTAACGCGCATGCTCACCCAGCGCTATCCCTACACGCTGCAACTCACACTGGCATCGCTGTTCGTAGCCATCGTCCTGTCGATCCCCGCCGGCGTACGCTCCGCCCAGCGCCGCAACCGCTGGGACGACCGCCTGCTCAGTGTAGTCAGCCTCTTCGGTCTCTCGTTCCCCAACTTCGCGCTAGGCCCAATCCTGATTCTTCTCTTCGCGATCAAGCTAGGATGGCTCCCAGTCTCCGGCGCCGGTTCGTTCGCCAACCTCGTCCTGCCCGCCATTACCATGGGCGGAGCGCTCGCCGCCATCCTCACCCGCATGGTTCGCACCTCTATGCTCGAAGAACTGAGCCAGGACTATGTCCGCACAGCCCGCGCCAAAGGATTGCCCGAGCGCACCGTTGTCTACCGCCATGCCCTGCGTAACGCCATGATCCCCATCATCACCGTGCTGGGCCTGCAATTCGGGGCGCTCCTCGCAGGCGCAATCGTCACCGAAACAATCTTCTCCTGGCCCGGCATCGGCCGCCTCACGATCCAAGCCATCTCAAACCGCGACTACTACTTGGTCCAAGGCTGCATCCTGGCGATTGGATTGACCTACGTCGCAGTGAATTTTCTGACGGATGTGTTGTACTCGGTAGCGAACCCGAGGATTAGGGAATGAATGATGATCTCGAGAAACTTTTTCCCCGCGATTGATTCGGTCCCATGGCCGGGGCTCGAGCACGCCTTTGGTCCTGCCACCGACGTCCCCGACTTGATCTGAGGACTGACCTCGCCAGACGTGAACGTCCGAAATGATGCTTGGTCGAAACTCCATGGGTTACATCTGGCACCAAGGAACTATCTACAAGGCAACCAGCTATGCGGTGCCCGTATTCCCGGAGTTGCTCCGGCAGCCCGCGACGCCTGGCAAGCACGACGTCCTCGCTTTTCTCGCTCTCTTGTTTACTGGGCGAGCCTCTTGGGGCGCTCATCGGCATACGGCGCTGCTCCAGTCGGAGGTCAGAAAGCCGGGTTCCAACAGAGATTGGAATAGGAGTGAGCCTGGGTTCAGGCCACCAAGGATGCTGTGGTCAAAGGGAGGGAGACCTACCTCCGGAATACTTGAGGAGACAGTTCGGGAGTGAAGATCGCCGCGGCTTACTTGCTTGGTCTGATTGGTGCCAGCGATTTTGATAGTCTCGAAGAAATCATCAAATCGGCTGAGAAACGACAGATCTTGGCGCCGCTCCTTGTCGTGTTCTTTGTTCTTTGCGACAGGGTTCTTTGCGACAGGGTGAGGACTTTTGAGTTCGCGTCCGCCGGAGCGTGTCGCTCCCCCCTCGCCAAGCAGGTAGAGTGCATGGCAAAGAGCCAGCGCTTCAGCGACAACCCTATTCTGGTGGAGCCCATTGAACTCGGCATTGAAGCGCGTCCCCAACAAGCCAAGCGATTGAGCGACGAGTTGGTTTTCGGTGAATAGTGCCCCAGATCGAGACCTGGCCGCGCATCCCGCAGCCATTCGCGATCATCTGGTCGAGCGCATGCACGGCTGTGACGTGGGCCACGACGACCTGAACCGTCTCCGGGTCTGGCTGGAGACAAGACCGAGTGTCCCCGAAGGTCCCTGGTTCAAGGGTTTCGGCTGGTTCACTCTGCAGAGAGGGCAAGTATCCTAGAACATTTCTTCTTGCCGGCCGGGCAGCAAGGGGCGAAAAACTCTAGGCCTCCGACAGAAGTATCGAGGCGGAGCATCTCTGCCCCGCCTCCAGTCCAATCAAACTAGGCTGCCTGCATCATTTTCTTCATCCGTTCTTTCATGTCTTGCGGCGAGACGTCCTCTATGTGCGTGGCAACGCCCCACAGATGTCCGAACGGATCTTGAATGAAGCCGGAGCGGTCTCCGTAGAACTGATCTTGCACCGGCTTTAGGATTTTCGCGCCCTCGGCGGCCGCGCGCTCGATCACGCGATCGACGTCCGGAAGGTACACATAGAGGCTTACCGGGCTCGCGCCGATGGTGGCCGCGCTGGTGTGTCCCTGCCCCATGCTGGGATTTTCGTCGGCCAGCATGATGTGCGAATTGCCAATCTTCAACTCGGCGTGCCCGACCTTGCCGTCCGGGCCATTCATACGAACGGTTTCAGTCGCTCCGAAGACTTTCTTGTAATACTCAATGGCTTGGGCAGCGCCCTTGACGATCAGGTATGGTGTAACCGAGTTGTACTCCTTGGGAATATACGAGACTTTGCTCATGATTTTTTCTCCTCAGAATGTAAGCTAGAGGTGGAGGTTTTGGTGCGCATGCGGGTCGGCCCGCACGGCCCAGCATCCCCTAATGAGAACACAACTTGGGAGCCCGCCTCAAGGCCGCATAACAATTTAATATTTCGTCAATGTCCACTGCCGCCATCTCGTTCCGCCGCCGGATTGCGGGAAACGCTCGCCATAACCCGCTCGCAGCAACCGGCGTCGCGTTGATTGTCGTCTTCGTGACCTGCGCCCTTTTCGCTCCCTGGATCGCGCCGCAAGATCCTGCCTTCATCAATCTTCCTGCGCGCCTCGGCGGTCCATCGCATGCGCACTGGTTCGGGACCGACGAACTAGGGCGCGACATTTTCTCGCGCATCGTCTACGGTTCGCGCATATCGATGCTGGTCGGAAGCTGCGTGGTGCTCACCTCGCTCGCACTCGGGCTGGTCATCGGCTCCATCGCCGGATACTACGGCGGTGGCATCGACCGCTTTGTCAACGTCGTTCTGATGAACGCGTTTCTCTCGTTCCCTGGAATCCTTCTCGCCATCGCATTCGTCGCCTTCCGCGGCCCCGGCATCTTTAATCTTGTTCTCGCGCTCTCGCTTGGAGGCTGGGTCGGCTACGCCCGCCTGGTCCGCGGGCAAGTCCTCGCGGCGCGCGAACGCGAATTTGTCGAAGCCGCCCGTGCTCTCGGGGCGAGCGACCTCCGCATCATCGTCCGCCATATTCTCCCAAACATTATTCAGCCAGTTATCGTGCAAGCCGCGATCGGCATGGCTGGAGCCATTCTCGCCGAAGCCACCATGAGCTTTCTCGGGCTCGGCGTGCCTCCACCCACCGCCAGCTGGGGCGCCATGCTCAACGACGGCCGCGCTCATTTGTTCGACGCGCCGCATCTCGTGCTCTTTCCCGCGCTCGCGGTAATGCTCGCCGTGCTCTCGTTCAACTTCATCGGCGACGCGTTGCGCGATTACCTCGACCCCCGTTCTCGTATTGAAGCCGGACTTTAACTTTCGGTAACCCATTAAAAAACAAGGCGCATACATTTCTTGACATATATAACAGACTGCAATATAAATATTGCAATCTGTTATATGAACTTGGGCGAGAAAATTCGATACCTGCGGGAGGTGGAAGGCTCGCTGCGCGGCTTGGAGCGGCCGATGACCCAGCAGGAGATTGTGAAGGCGGTCCGTCAGGAGCTGAAGAAGAGCATCAGTCAGTCGTATTTGTCGCAGATTGAAAGTGGTGCGCGACCCCACATGACGCAGTCTTCGCGAGCCCTCCTGGCGAAGTTTTTCAAGGTGCATCCCGGATTTTTGGTGGATGACCCGGAGGGCTATCACACGGAACTTACCTCGGACTTGCGGACAACAGAAGGTCAGCTCGATGTATGGCTCCTGCAGGGGTCGGAGCGGTTCGTCAGCGATCCGGAGATCAGCGACGTACTGATCAAGGCGGCACGGGAGAAGGACACGCGTCGCTGCTTGATTCTCTTGGGTGCGATTCTGGATACGCCGGAGTTAGCCGAGCGCCTGTTAGAAGCCTTGCGGCCGGAATTCGCGGGCACTGCGAGTCTGGTTCCGAAGAGTCAAGGGCGCGAGAGCCGTCGCGAGGAGCTTAAGCGGGCGGATCACGACCGCGGAACGCGAAACCGGGTGGCCAGTTTAGAGGGGGGGCGAGTCCGATGAACTACTCCATGACCTGGGCAGACTTCTATCTGATCTGCTTCGCCGTTGGCTTCTGCCTCAGTTTCTTTTCATTCGTCCTGGGAGGCGCGCGCACCGGACGCTTGCACTTGCCCCATTTCCACGGGCACGTCGGCGGCGCGCATATTCCTTCAGCAACCGTTCCGGCCGCTCATACGCCGGTCTCGGGACATACCCCGGCCGGAAGCGGTGCAAGAACAAGTCAGACCGGGCAACAGGGCAGCGGAGTTTCGCCCTTCAACTTGGTCACGCTGACCGCATTCCTGGCCTGGTTTGGCGGTACCGGATATTTGCTGACGCGCTACTCCGGAGTGTGGGTCGGCTTCGGGTTGCTGGCTTCAGTCACCGGCGGGCTGGTGGGCGGGGGAATCGTGTTCGTGTTTCTGAGCCGCGTGTTGATCTCGGACGACGAGAATATGGATTCTGCCGACTACGAGATGGTGGGAGTGCTGGGTCGAATCTGCAGTGCGATCCGCGCTGGCGGTACGGGAGAAATGATTTATACGCAGATGGGAACGCGCCGTGTGTGTGGCGCGCGCAACGAGGATGGTAGCGCCATCGCTAAGGGGACCGAAGTGGTGGTCACTCGCTACGAAAAAGGAATTGCCTATGTGCGCTTGTGGAGCGAGATGTCAGCCGATGAGTGAGTTGCCGTAGGGGTTGGTGGTTGTTATCGAGGAAGCACTTGTAACAGGAGGCGTTATGCCAGAGATGTCACGGATGGTGGAGATTTGGATTTTCGCGGGGCTCGGAGTGATGGTCCTTCTATTCCTGATGAGTGGGATGGCCCGGCTATATCGCAAAGCGGGACCGCACGAGGCACTCATCGTTTACGGCTTGGGTGGCACGCGGGTTGTGCAAGGGCATGGCACGCTGGTGCTTCCCATGGTCCAGATCTGCAAGGATTTGTCTCTGGAGCTGATGTCGTTCGACGTGGCGCCTCAGCAGGATCTCTATACCAAACAAGGCGTCGCGGTGACGGTCGAAGCCGTGGCGCAAATCAAAGTGAGATCCGACCGGGAGTCTGTGCTGACCGCGGCCGAGCAATTCCTGACCAAATCTGATCAGGAGCGCGAAGGGCTGATCCGGCTGGTAATGGAAGGCCATCTGCGCGGCATCATCGGGCAGCTCACGGTGGAGGAAATCGTGAAGCAGCCGGAGATGGTTTCCGACCGCATGCGCGGAACCTGTGCCGAGGATATGAACAAGATGGGGCTCGAGGTGATCTCATTCACCATCAAGGAAGTTCGGGACAAGAACGAGTACATCACGAACATGGGCAAGCCCGATGTGGCGCGAATCAAGCGCGACGCCGATGTCGCCACGGCAGAAGCCGACCGCGATACGGCGATCAGGCGGGCTCTGGCGCAGCGGGAATCGGCAATAGCCAAGGCGCAGGCCGATCAGGAGCGCGTGCTGGCCGAAACATTGTCGCTGGCCAAGCAAGCCGAGTCGCAGCGTGACCTGGAAATCAAAAAGGCGCAATACCTGGAAGTAACCAAACGCCAGCAGGCGCAGGCTGACAAGGCGTACGACATCCAGACCAACATCATGCAGCAGCAGGTCATTGCCGAGCAGGTAAAGGTGCAGCAGATCGAGAAAGAGCAACAGGTAAAAGTGCAGGAAGCGGAAATCAACCGCCGCGAGAAGGAGTTGATCGCGACCGTACTGAAGCCGGCTGAAGTCGAACGTCAGCGGATTGAGACATTGGCCGCGGCTGAGAAGCAGCGCTTGATCGCGGAGGCCGAAGGCCAGGCATCGTCGATTCGCGCGCAAGGTGAGGCCGAAGCCGAGATCATTTTCAAGAAAGGCGAAGCCGAGGCCAAAGCGATGAATGTGAAAGCCGAGGCGTATCAGGAATACAACCAGGCGGCAGTACTCGACAAGTTGTTCGCCAGCATGCCTGAGATCGTGAAAGCTTTGGCGGCTCCCTTGGCCAACGTCGACAAGATCACCATCGTCTCCACCGGAAACGGCGAAGCCGCGGGCATGAACAAAATCACCGGCGACATCGCCAAGATGGCCGCGCAAGTGCCCGCGCTGTTCGAGACGCTTTCGGGCATGCCGCTGTCGGAATTGCTAGGCAAGGTGCGTCAGATCGGCGACAAGGCTTTGAAGCCAGGCGATCTGCCGAAGGCCTAGCAGGAACGAGCCGGGTTTGGTTTGCATTTGCTCGTGTGGGGCCGGGATCTCAACCCGGCCACGCCGAGCGAACCTCGGCGGAGGAATCGGAGTTGAACTCATGAATCGAAAATCGAAAGCAATGGGTTTGGGAATTGCGTTGGGCGCGGCGCTGGGTGTGGCCCTCGGAGTGATGGCGGGACACATCGCCATCTGGCTGGGGATTGGCGTGTCAATTGGCATGGCGCTCGGCAGCACGATCCGGATGAGAACACGCGAGTGTCCGGAATGCGCCGCGGTTCACAAAGCGCATGCAGCGAAGAGCGGAAATTACAGGGACGAAGAAGATGGCGCGACGTTTGGAACCCAGTGATCTTGGCAAGAGAGAATACTGGGGCGCAGCAGGATCTGTTGGGTTGTTAATTGGGATTGTTGCGATGCATTTCATGAAGTCGAGTGGGTGGTTGATTGGGGGCATTGTGATTGGGCTGCTAGGCGGGTTTTTGGTAGCGGCAATCCGCGGCTCAGACGAACTTTAACAATACAGACAGCTGACGGCTGATAGCTGAAGCTGACGAGAAAAGGAGTCCATCATGGCATTACTAGAGCGCGTTTCCACCTTAGTCCGGGCGAACCTCAATGACCTGATTGATAAGGCCGAGGAGCCGGAAAAGATGATCAAGCAGGTGATTCTCGATATGCAGAATCAACTGCTGCAAGTGAAGACGCAGGTGGCGATTGCCATCGCCGACCAGCATCTGTTAGAGAAAAAGAGGAAGGAGAACGAAGACAAGGTGGCCGAGTGGATGCGCAAGGCTGAGTTATCGGTTGACAAGAAGCAGGACGACCTGGCGCGCGCTTCTCTGCAGCGCGTCGAGAGTTACCGCGAGATGATTGAGAGCTTCACGCAGCAGGTGAGCGATCAGAAGGCGCAGGTGGAAAGTTTGAAATCCGCCCTGCGGCAGCTGGAGCAGAAGTTGACGGAGGCGCAGACCAAGGCCGATCTGCTGATTGCGCAACATCGTCGTGCCCGCGCCGTGGGCAAGGCAAGCGACGCTCGCCTTGCGATCGGCGATGGCTCGAAAGCGGCGGCTTTCGACCGGATGAAGCGCAAGGTTGCGCATTCGCAAGCTGTGAGTGAGGCCAAATCCGAAATCGCGGGGGACAACATGGAAGATCGGCTGGCCGCGCTCGAGAAAGAAGATCGGATCGAGCAGTTGCTGTCTGAGTTGAAGGGAAGGCGGAGGGCGTAGTAGCAGGGTATTCGTGCCTCAGATCACGAGATTGTGAAAGCGGAGGGTCCTTACATCCATTGACCGGTAAGGGCGCATCTCTGTAATCTTGGAGTAGAATTTCGCTGACGATACCAAAGCTCAAGGACAATATGAAGCAAGTAGCAATCCTGTTGCTGGTCGCGCTCATGCTGAATGGATGCAGCAGTTCAACTCCTGTGCAAACCGCAGTGAGTGGCGGCTGGCAGGCGGAGATGTTAGGCGGCGATGGCTTGGCGTCAGGATTTAGCTTCATCACGCAGTGGACGGTGAGTGGGGGCAACGGGGCTTTGAGCGTTTCGAACTTTCAATTTCTGACCCAGATAGACGGAGGGTGTTTTCCGGTGACGGGGGAAACTCCGACGGGGACATTGAGGGCGACGTTCAATGCGGCAGACCAGGTGACCGGCACGTTTACCTTCATAATAGCCTCCGGCGGAAACACTCTGACCCTGACCAGTACTTCCGTGGCGGGAACGATTAACACTACCAACAACACCCTCAGCAATGGAGTGATCATAGGCACTTGGGCGGTGGTTGGTAGCGGAAATGGCTGTAGCGACGTGAGCGGCACTTTCACAATGACACAGACGGCTAGCGGCTAAAGAGGTCCCTGGTTCAAAACCAATCGCTGCGATAGGCGACCCACCACGCAATGAAAACGATGGGAATGGTGGCGGCGAGGCCCCACCAAATGGGTAGCAAGAAATCCGCGAGCAGGCCGAGCACGGTGAAGACCGTCCAGAAGATTTTGCGTTCCATGATGAGATTGTAGGTCTGACAGCTCAAATGAGGAAATGGAACGGACGCAACGCTTGTAGTATCCTCAGCTTGTCTATATTCTGATTGACGCGTCGCGCCTCTGACTCCCCAATTCATGAATCCTAAATTCATTTCTTGTTCCGTTTTTTTCGCGCTGTATTTGCTGTGGAGTGCGGCCGCGTTCGGTCAAGCTGTCGCCGCGGCGCCCGCGAATTACGCAGGCCCTCAATACTCGCTGCAAGGGGACAGTCCGGCGGCGTCGCCGCAGGGCGGCGGGCCAGTTTCTTATGCCTCCGTGACCCAACTGAATGGGCTGCTGGGGCAGCTGGAAGCGGCGGCGAAGGCTACGCAGGCCGACCTGGCGAAGTTGCGAATCGAGCGCTGGAAGACCGATAGCTCTACGAAAAAACAAATGGTGGGTGACGTGGAATCGGTCCAGCGAAATCTGCAGAACGCGTTGCCGGAGATGATTGCCCAGTTGCGAAACTCCGCCGAAGACATGCCCGCGACCTTTAAGCTCTACCGGAATTTGGATGCACTCTACGACGTGCTCGGTGGAGTGGTGGAATCCACGGGAGCGTTCGGGCCGAAAGATGATTTTCAGGCGTTATCGAACGATCTGAGCAACTTTGAGGGGACTCGGAAACAGTTGGCCGATCGCGTAAATAACCTGGCAACCTCGAAAGAGCAGGAGATCGTGCGCCTGCGTGCGGACCTGAAGACGGCGCAGGCGGCGATTCCGGTCGCTCCTCCGAAGAAAACCGTGGTGGACGATACCGAGCCGGCTAAGAAACCCGTGGTCAAGAAGAAGCCGGCGGCGAAGAAGCCCGCTAGCACCACGCCGCCGGCCACGCCGCCGGCACAAACTCCGCCGGCACAGCCCAAGCCACAATAGTCAGCTTTCGGGAAACTCCAAGCATCTGATACCCTTCCCTCCACATCAAGATTGCAAGTGAGATTCCGGCATGAGCTTGCACGTCAACATTCCCGCGATTATCTCCGGCGCTGTCATCATTGGCGTGGTGCTGCTGGATGCCTTCGAAACCGTAGTGCTGCCTCGGCGCGTGACGCGACATTTCAAGCTAACGGCTTGGTTCTACCGCCGAACCTGGATTCCCTGGACGAGAATTGCCAGCCGCATTAAGACGCCTGCCCGGCAGCAAAGTTTCTTGGGGTACTTTGGGCCGCTTTCTCTGATTCTGCTTCTGGAATTTTGGGCGGCGGGCCTGATCCTCGGCTTTGCACTGCTGCAATACGGTTTGGGCGGACACGAACAGCTCAGCAATGAGCCAATTACATTCGCCAGGATCCTTTACCACAGTGGCGAAACCTTCTTTACGCTGGGATACGGCGATATTGTGCCGATATCGGCATGGGCACGAGTGTTGTCGGTGCTCGAAGCGGGGTTGGGCTTTGGATTTCTCGGCGTAGTGATCGGGTACCTGCCAGTGGTGTACGCTTCATTTTCCCGTCGTGAGATTCAGATCTCAATGCTCGATGCGCGTGCGGGATCGCCTCCGACCGCAGCCGAATTATTGGTGCGGCTGGCGGGGAGTTCCGAGAATCCCGCGATTGAGCAAACTGTTCTCGACGAAGTTTTGCGCGACTGGGAGCGCTGGGCAGGAGAGCTGCTGGAAAGCGGCATTTCTTATCCGGTCCTGAGTTTTTTTCGGTCGCAACACAGCAACCAGTCATGGCTGGGAGCGCTCATGACCATGCTGGATGTGACTTCGTTGCTGCTCACTGGCATTGAAGGCATTCATCCCGGGCAGGCGCGTTTAACCTTCGCCATGGCGCGCCACGCGGCCGTAGATCTGGCACAGGTGGTGAATGCGCGCTACGATCCGCAAGCCCCGGAACGATTGACAGATGAGGATTTCAACGCATTACGAGAAATACTCGCTGCTGCAGGATTGCAGTTGCGAAAGTCGGATGAAGCGCGGCTGAAACTGGCGAAGCTGCGCTCGATGTATGAACCCTACCTGCACTCGACGGCGCGTAATCTAATGGTAGCGCTGCCTCCGTGGAAACATCCCGCGAAGCTGCGCGACAATTGGCAGGCTGGCCCGTGGGACCGCGCGATCCAAGCCAAAGGGCTTGCCGTGCTTGGCCAAAAGCCAGCCCACGCGCAGGCGGTAGCTATAGAGGACCATTTTTAGACTACGAGTTTGGAGCACATCTGTTAGGTCGAATGCAGTGCTAACATCCTTTTCGCGACGCTTGGTGGCATGAAAAATATTGGAGAGAACGTAGTGCGCATTGAAGCCGAGGCACTGCGCGCACTCGCGGACCGCATCGGCGGCTCGATGGCGGCGGCGTTTCAGCGTGCCGTGGATTTATTGTTCTGCTGCGCCGGACGTGTAGTAGTCACGGGCATGGGCAAGAGCGGTCTGATTGCCCGCAAGATTGCCGCGACGCTGAGTTCGACCGGCACACCGGCGTTGTATCTGCATCCCGTGGATGCGTTGCACGGTGATTTGGGCATGGTGGTGCGCGGGGATGTGGTTCTGGCTCTTTCCGCGTCCGGGGAGACGGAGGAAATTCTTCGGTTGTTGGCGACTATCAAGCGGCTGCAGGTGCCCCTGATAGCGATGACGGGGTCGGCCGCAAGCGTACAAGCATCTTCCACCCGAGCATCTGGCACTCGATCAGCGAGCGCCCGGGGATCCACTCTGGCCACGGCGGCGGATGTGGCGCTTGATTGTTCCATCTCGGAGGAGGCTTGCTCGCTGGGGCTGGCGCCTACAGCTTCGACCACCACGATGCTGGCGCTGGGCGATGCACTCGCCGTTACACTCAGCGAGAAGCGCGGATTCAAGGAGGAGGATTTTGCCAACCTGCATCCGGGAGGGAAATTGGGAAAGCAGCTGGCGCGGGTGGAGTCGCTGATGCACTCGGGCGACGCACTGCCATGCGTGGGGCCGCAAACGAAGATGCCGGATGTGATCTATGAAATGTCACGCAAGAAACTGGGGGTAACGGCGGTGGTCGAAGCCGAGATTCTGATGGGCATTATCAGCGACGGAGACTTGCGGCGACTCCTCGAGAAGCGCGGGAAAGATGTGCTCGACCTGACGGCCGGTGAGTGTATGACGAAGAATCCGCAAACGATTGAGCGCGAAGAGTTTGCCGCCACCGCACTGGCACTGATGGAGGAGAAAAAGATTACATCGTTGATGGTGGTCGATGAAAGCGGAAAGCTGCAAGGCATTGTGCATCTCCACGATCTGTGGAGTACCAACCTGGTGTAGCGTCAATTTAGAGTTGACGCCCTATCAGGCGCCGAAACAGCGGCGCTACAATATCTGCATGTATCACTACGATCCCAATACGGCTTTGGAAGAACTGACGGAAGATGCCACGCTGCCAAACCCGGTGCACGTGCGCGACATGATGCTGCGCAAGCATCTCTCGGCGGACAAGTCGCTGGAATTGAATCGTCTATTCGTCGAATATCAGAAGTTTTTCGGCGAGACTCAGAAGCTGGGGAAGCAGATTTTGCGGCAGTTGGCGGAATAGACTCTATCGGCGTGCGGTGTATCATCGCGGCATGAGAGGCATTCGTGCAGACGATGTCGTCGGGTTTATCCTGGCGGGCGGAAAGAGCACCCGCATGGGCATGGATAAAGCCTTTGTTGGCTTTGACGGCTGCACTTTGCTAGCGCGAGCGCTCGACTTGGTCAGCTCGGTTACATCCAACGTACGCATTGTAGGAGCCCAAGAGAAATTTTCCGGGTTCGCGCCGGTGGTGGAAGATATATTCCGTGACCGGGGGCCGTTGGGGGGAATCCATGCTGCCTTGCGGAGTTCAGTGACGGAACTCAACCTTATGCTGGCTGTCGACATGCCTTTTGTCGCTTCGGCATTCCTGCAGTATCTGATCAGTGAAGCGCGGGCTGCAGGCGGTGCTTCGGTGATCGTTCCTCATAGCGACGATCGCTGGCAGCCGCTGTGCGCCGTTTATCGCCGGAGCTTCGCCGATGCGGCCGAGAGGAGCTTGCTTGCGGGGCGCAACAAAATCGACTTGCTTTTCGATGAAGCGGAAACCCGAGTGATCGGGAAGGCAGAGTTGGACCGCATGGGATTCTCAAGCTCCCTCTTCCGCAATCTGAATACCCTGGAAGAGTTGGAGAAGGAGCAGCGCAGCGCCTGACAGCCGCTGGACCCTGAGCTGAGAGCTAATCAGAATGCCGGAAAATGTGAGCCGCCCTTACATCGAATTTCGCGAGGTCTCCAAAGCATTCGGCGAGAAGCCGGTTCTCGATCGGGTCAGCTTTGACGTCATGCCGGGCGAAACCGTCTGCATTCTCGGACGCAGCGGTGTGGGTAAGTCGGTTTCATTGCAGATCCTAATGGGTTTTCTCACCGCAGATTCCGGCCGGGTGATCGTCGCCGGCGAGGACATTACCAACTTTTCCGAAGTGCAACTGGAAGCCATCCGAAAAAAAGTCACCATGGTTTTCCAGAACGGAGCGCTCTTCGATTCACTCACTGTGGGCGAGAACGTCGCTTTCCCTTTGCGCGAAAGCAGGGACCTGACAGAAGAGCAAATTTACCAGATTGTTGACGGACTCCTGCAGATGGTGGGCGTAAAGGAAATGAGAGACCTTTTACCTTCCGATCTTTCGACGGGTATGAAGCGCTCGGTGGCTATTGCCCGCGCACTGGCGGCGCGGCCGGAATGCGTTCTTTACGATGAGCCGACCACGATGGTAGATCCGCTGATGGCGCAATTGCTCGGCGATCTCATCAAGCGGCTTAAGCTGCAATTGAATCTCACTAGCATCGTCGTTACCCATGACATGCGACTGGCTAAGAAACTGGCCGACCAGGTGGTCTTTTTGCACGAGGGTAAAGCGGTCTTCTTTGGCACCTCGGCGGATATGCAAAAGTCTACCGAGCCCATCGTGCAAGAGTTCCTGGAGTTGGACGAACTGAAGATAGAGTGTTAAAAGGCCGTGCAACTCTCTGCACGTCCCTCAACTTGGGAACTTAAGCTTTTGCTGCAGTACCTGGAAGCGCGGATTGGAGCGCAGGTGGTCGAGCGAAGGGTCCACTTTCAGGAACACCAAACCGTTGGATCGATCGGAGTACGCCTTCTCGAGCCAGTCGATGGCTTTTTCATCTTCTCCGCCTATTCTCCCGGATATGAAAAATCGGCTGCAAGACGAGCGCAGTCAACCAGAGGGCCTGGATCGGCCCCTCGCCGCCACGCACGTCCGCTGGGTAGTGATGAGCATCGTCATGGCCATCATGGCGGTCACCGCGTTGAATCGTCTTAACCTCAGCATTGCCGGTAAGTACATCGAGGAAGAATTTTCTTTCAACACAATTTCCATGGGGAAGGTCTTCGGTGCCTTTCTCTGGGGTTATGCGCTATTTCAGATTCCGTGGGGATATGTTTGCGATCCCATTGGACCGCGCCGCACGCTGACTGCTTCCATCCTGTGTTTTGCGGTGGGATCCGGAGCCATGGTT
>DATNKA010000799.1:0-3007 GCA_035603655.1 Candidatus Acidiferrales bacterium
AACCACCAGGCGTCTCCGTTCCGATCCCATAACGTTGCTGCTGCATCTGGACATACTCACCGCGAATTGCGAGCGGTCCCTTGATGTACGTAAATTCGCCCTCATAGCGCTCGATGGGGCCGTTGATGCGCAGCTGCGGGAAGAAGGTGTAAGCCGCATCCGGCAGGGTGGCGAGAAAACTTACATCGTTCGAGAGGCCGCGAGAACGCGAATGAGAGATCGATCCACCGAAGGCTAGTTGTTTCAGCCAATCGCTCTTGCCCTTACGGAAAGGATAGAAACGCAGTCTGCCTATGAAATCAGGCTCATTCGTAACGTTACTGGTGACGCCGCCCCGGCCGTTGAACGCTCCCGCCCACCACTGGACCATTCCTCCGGATATGTCGCCGTGCAAAGCGATGCCGGGACTGCGAAACGCGGTTACAGTTGAGGGATACAGCAGAGATTGCAGGCCGCGTTCCACGAAATCCAAATTGGTCGCGCCGATTCCCGTCTCTTGAGCAAACGGCTCTTTGAACTGCCCAGCCTGGACCTGAATTTCGGGTCTGATTCTGACGTTGAGATAAGCATCGCGAACGATTGCGCCCGTGGTGGAATTGGCATCGGTCAACAGCGCGAAATCGAAGTGTGAGCCGTAATTGCCCTGGAACCCGAAACGGGCGCGGCGAACCAGGAAGGTGTCGGAAGGAGCGCCGTCACCCTTGTACGCACGATAATCCGTGTCCAAGTAGCCGTAGGGACTGATGCTGAATTGTCCATCCGGACTTCTGATGAAAAAGTGTTCGCCATTCCAGCCGGCGGTGAGCGGTGCGTCTTTCTTGGGAGGCGCAGCCGCCGGAGTTTGACCGAGGACGGCTGCAGGCCCGGCCGTCCCCTCAAGCAGAACCGCGTTCATCAGACGAGCGGGACTCTGACTTGGGGCAGCGATCGGCTGCGAATCAGGTCCGGCCGACGAAGCGTCTGCGACCGGCCGAATCTGCGGCGAGCCATTATTGACAGCCGCGCTCTTTCCTTCTGCCAATTTTTCGACCAAGGCCTTCAGTTCGTCAATGGTCTTGCGCTGCGCCGCCACTTCACTGCGCAACTCACTGACTTCAGCCTTGGTGGCGGCAACGGGCGCCGATCCATCGGATTGACTCGCGGGTTCCGTGCCCTGAGCTCGGGCGAGCGCCCCTGACGCCATAAAACCGAGAAGCACGAAAAACGCTGTTAGCGAGCGCATGTGTTTTCTCTCCCACGTGATTTGCAAAGGGCCCAGCCCTCGTAGGGGCAGCACACCGGCTGGGCGCCGCCTCGTCCGGTCGGCCGAAAGCTAAGAAATCGCGATAGTGCGAACTGGAGGTCTGAAAAGCGGACCATTTGCTGCCGCGGCGATTTATTACTACAGGAGCACATTTACTGTCAAGTGCTTTTTGGAAATCCATCGCTGGTTTTCCTGGCTGGCGGTCAACCAAGCCGGCGTCAAGCAAACTTTACGTTCGACAGCGTCCCTCAAAATTCAACGAATACAGCGGCGCTTTTGGCAGACGAGGAATCCGACGAAGCTGAAGCAGAATCTCCTGATAGATTGTTGCCAAGTTTGATGCGCTGCGGGTAACGATTTTTTTTCAGGTCGCTCGTTTTGCACCTATGCGTCTACACTTCAGTCAAGCCGTTTTCTTGCTCTTCGCTGCCGGAATCGCGGGTGCGCTCAATGCTCTGGCCGGCGGTGGCAGTTTCATATCCTTTCCTGCGCTTTTGTTCCTGCGAATTCCCGCCGTGTTAGCCAATGCGACGAATACCGTGGCCTTGTGGCCCGGTTTGGGTGCGAGCACCGTCGCCTATTTGAAGCGGCTGAAAGTTCCCGTGCGCGTCCTCGTCCCGCTGCTGGTCACCAGCATCGTCGGGGGTTGGGCTGGAGCAGTACTGCTGCTTAAAACTCCGCCGCATGCCTTTCTGCGCCTCGTCCCATGGTTGCTGCTCGGCGGCACACTGCTGTTCGCCTTCGGCAATTCCATCCGTGCAGTCACCGGCAAGACCGTCGCCGTCGACGATCTGCAGTTCACATCATGGAAGGCGATCGTTCTTAGTTCGTTCGCAGAGCTGCTGGTTGCGGTTTATGGCGGATACTTCGGCGCAGGCATAGGCTTCATGACCCTGGGGATGCTCGCCATGATGGGAATGCGTGATATTCATGCCATGGGCGCGATCCGAACGCTCTTGGCTGCTGCCATCAATGCGGCTGCGGTGGTTACCTTTATCGTTGCCAAAGCCGTATTGTGGCCCCATTGTGCAGTGATGATAGTCGGCTCCCTTGCCGGGGGTTGGTTCGGTGCGCATTATGCCCAGAAGGCTGATCCCGGGAGGGTGCGGGGCGTTGTGATTGGCGTGGGCATCGCAATGAGCGCGTATTTTTTTGTTACGGTTCATTAGCTCGCAATCGCCTGATCGTGTAAAGCCACCCTTTACGGAATCGTGCCCATCGGAGCGTCCGCAGGTCTGTGGCCAGCGGTACTATAATCACTGTTCCGGATTATCGAGCGCAGGCTCGGATCGATAAACCTTATGCGAGCGGATACTGCAAGTCTTAACCAGCAGGGCATGAATTACGCGCCCGCAAATCTGAATCCCGAGAAAGATCTCCCCGCAGGATTTCTCGAATTCCTGTTGCCGCTCCATCAGCAATTCACACCCTGGCAGCAAGAACTGATTGCGAAACGAGCTGAGGTATTGCAGGCCTCGCATCGCGGTCAAGCGCCCGACTATCTGCCATCCTCCGAGGCCAAGACCTCCGACTGGCGCATCGAGGTCCCTGACTGGTGCGCTGACCAGCGCAATCAGATGACCGGCCCTGCGGATGACGGCGAGTTGACTGTCAAGCTGCTGAACTCTGGATCGCCCGCCGTCATGATCGACCTGGAGGATTCCACGGCGAACCTCTGGGAACACAGCATGCTGGCGATTCAAAACACCATCGCTGCCTATAAGTATGAACTCAGCTACGACGACAAGAAGCGTCAGAAAAAAG
>DATNKA010000800.1:0-2492 GCA_035603655.1 Candidatus Acidiferrales bacterium
TTTCCGGTCTTGGCAGCCGAGAAACTCGAGATCACCTGGGGCTTTCCGTCATCAAACAGCTGGAATTCCTCTTTGCGCAGACTTCCCACCGCACGCCCCTTTTCGTCGTGAGGCACCACGCTTACTTGCACCAACCTCACGCTCACCTTTAGAGTCGTTAGACCTTCGCTCGGCACCGGTGGCGGCACTTCCTTGGCACTTGCTTCGAGCGCGGCCGCGTTCCGCCGGCGTTCTTTTTCGAGTGCGGACCGTTTCTCGTGTACCGCAATCATCGCCTCATTCAGCTCTTGCGCCAGATCCACCTGCAGTCGACCCTCATCCTCCCGCACTGCCTGTTCGCGCAGGATGTCGTAAATCTGGTTGTTCTCCGTCAATTCCCTCGCCACATCGGCCGAACTCCTGCCTCCAACGCTGGAACTATCCGCCGCGGCCACTCCCACCGGCACGTCCAGCAGCATCCGGCTCCTGGCCCGGAACTTATGACAGTTCGTGAATTTCAGAACGTTGCGCTTGAGTTCCTCGCCTCGCTGCCGTGCCGCTACGCTCGCCGCTGCCGGAAGGACGAACGCCGTCCCGTCAGCAAATGCCACGTTGTCGTAGTCCGTCTGCAGTTCCGCGCTTTGCGTCGGGAAATCTTTCGGAATCTCCTTCGCCATCGATCGAAAACGCAACAGCTCCCCGCTTTTCTGATCGACCCAAAGTTCTCCATCATAAGGAGGTGCCACCATCGCGTCTTCGGTCCGCAGACGCCACAGCGGATCGTTCTGCTGCACAATCCGATAAGTAAAGACCCACGCCGCGTGCCCGCCAAGATTGTTTTCTCCCGAAAACTCGAACACGGCCTGGTTGCGCGGATCAAAAATCGCCCGCAGATTGCTCCCGAATTCTCCCGTGGACCACTGCCCCGGCGCTTCACTGATCGCCCGCGGAGCCGGCTTCCCATTTAACTTAATCTCCGCATATGACTCGTTCCCGTCTTCGTACCGTACGAGTGCAGTAATCAAATCGCGCGGCACTTTGCTGTCACCCCAGTACCGCGAAGTCTCCTGATCGCAAATAAAGTTCGGCATCTTCTGCGGCAAACTGATCGCGTATTCGCACACCCCGCGCAACGCATCAGGGTGCGAAATATCGCTGGGTAGCCATTTGCAAAAATCGGTGCCAATAAACGCGACTTCAATGCTCTGGAGAGGGTGCTGCGAGGCGTCGGTGTCCAATGGCGGAGTCGCACTTTGCGGGACGTTGCCGCCTTTCTTCAGATCCGCGACAGCCTCCGTTGCTACCCGTCTGATGGCTTCCATCACTGCATCTCTGATCGACGAAGCTTCCTCCGACTTCGCCGTGCCGGCGGCGTATTCCACGCCATCCACCACGCGTATCAGCTGATACGCGATCTTTGCCGACATTACTGGAAGGTAATCGATGCTTCCTGCAGTGCCATAGGGCACAGGCTTTTCCGCCGTCTCCAAATCCGTCAAGCGACTGACCAGAACGAATTGACAATCCTTCTCCCTCGCTTCCGCCAGAGCCTTGCTTCCCTGCGACTCCTCCAAGGCCACCGCCTGAATCCCGATCTTCTCTTTCCTGTCAGCCTTCTGATGCCCAAGCGCCTTGACCAACCGATCGCGCGCTTCAGTGACCGAGACCTTATCCGTCCCGCTGCGCAACACTCCCACGCCAATGCGCACCACCGCCGCACCCTCAGAAAATGCACACACAGGGAAAACGAGAGCGGACGAAACAAGAAGGAGCAGAAACGATGTTCGTAGGCAAAAACCGCGCATGGCTCAGGGGCTCATCCAGCTAGACGCAACCATCATACCGCGATAGACACCGCGCCCCGCCCCAATGTTTCCCCCAAAACAAGACCGCGAGCCGAAAGCCGCTGCTTCCGAACCGATTCCCCGCCGACTCTAGTTGGGCGGTTTTACCGGTGTCGGAACATCGAACAGCATCCGGCTCTTCGCCCGAAATTTGTGGCAGTCCTTAAATTGGAGGACGTTTGTGGTAAGGGCTCCGTGGTACCTGGTCGCGACCCGTGATTCAAGCGGAAGGACGAATTCCGTTCCGTCGTCAAACTTCACGTTGCTGTAGGCAGTCACTGTGTCGACGCTCTGTGTGGGGAACTTCTTAGGGATACCATCAGCGGTCAGCCGAAGCAGCGCCACTTCTCCCGTTTTTGGGTCAACCCATACCTCTCCGCTATATGGCGGTGCCAATCTTTGGTCGTCGGAGGTCAGCCACCAGCGCGGATCATTTTGTTCGGCAATCCGGTAGCTGAAGCCCCATGTCGTGCGGGTGCCGAGTTTCTTATCTCCCAGAAACTTGAATACTGGACTGTTCGTGGAGTCAAAAATGGATCTCAGATTTCCGCCGAATTCACCGCTAGACCACAGGCCCGACAGTTGGTCGACCACTGCTGGCGGAGCCTTTTTCCCATTGATTTTGACTTCGCTGAAAGACTCTCTTCCGTCTTCGTATCGCAACGTACC
>DATNKA010000801.1:0-2894 GCA_035603655.1 Candidatus Acidiferrales bacterium
TTGCCTTCAGGCTCATGGCTGATGAAGCAGATCTGGCACGATCTGCTGTTTGCGCACTGGCCTGTTCCCGCAGTTGCAATGCGACCTCTCGTCCCCGTACAACTCACGCTCGACACCTTCGATGGCCAATGCTGGTTTGGAGTCGTTCCCTTTCGCATGAGCGGAATTCGAGCTCGCTGGCTGCCTGCCTTCCCCGGCCTCTCGCGATTCCCGGAGCTGAATGTCCGCACCTATGTAACCTTTGGAGGCAAGCCGGGAGTTTATTTCTTCAGCCTCGACGCAGCCAATCTTTCGGCAGTGTGGGCGGCCCGCACGTTTTATCATCTGCCCTATTTTCAGGCAGCGATGAGTTCGAAGGAGAAGGGCGAAAGCATTCATTATTCCTCCCGCCGTCTGCGCGGTGCCGCGGCGTTTCGCGGCCGCTACCGTCCGACTGCCGAAATACGCCTGCGCCAGAAAGGTTCGATCGAGCATTGGTTCACCGAGCGCTATTGCCTTTACACGACCTGCGATGATCAGGTCTTTCGCGGGGAAATTCACCATCTGCCGTGGCCGCTGCAGGACGCGGAAGCCGAGTTAGAGACCAACACGGTTGCTGCCGCCGCTAAGATCTCGCTCCCTGACTTACCTCTACTGCACTTTGCCCGCCGGCTCGAAGTTCTGATTTGGCCGTTACGGCGCGCCGAATAGCGTCAGTGGGCGGGTATAATCTCACGTTCTGATGTAGAGCTTCCTTAATCGATAGTCGAAGAAAAATTCTGGAGAAACTCATGTCCCTTTCAGGACGGGTGGCGTTGGTCACAGGCGCGTCGCAAGGCATTGGACGAGCTTGTGCATTGAAGCTCGCCACAGAAGGCGCGACCGTAGCCGCCGCCGCGCGCAATCAGGACAAGCTCAACGAACTCGTGAACGAAATTATTGCCAGCGGCGGCAAGGCCGCGGCCTTCACTCTCGACGTCACCGACGAAGAGCAGGTCAAGTCCGCAATCAAATCGGCGATCGCCCAGTTCGGCAAGATCGACGTCCTAGTCAACAATGCCGGCATCACCCGCGACCAGCTGGTCATGCGCATGAGGCGCGCCGACTGGGACGCGGTGCTGCAAACTAATCTTACGTCTGCCTATCTCTGCATCCAGCAGGTCACCAGTTCAATGCTGAAGCAGCGGTGGGGACGCATCGTCAACATCACCAGCGTCTTCGGTCAAATGGGCCAGGCGGGACAGGCAAATTACGCTGCCTCGAAAGCCGGCTTAATCGGGCTCACAATGGCAGTCGCCCGCGAACTGGGGTCGCGGAATATTACTTGCAACGCGGTGGCTCCGGGCTTCATCGAAACCGCCATGACCGAGGCGCTGGGCGATGAATTCAAACAGAACGCCGCCAAACAGATTCCGCTGGGGCGCGTGGGGACACCCGGCGATGTGGCGAGTGCCGTTGCTTTTCTCGCATCGGACGCCGCCGCCTACATTACCGGCCACGTGCTGAACGTGAACGGCGGGCTGCTGATGGGTTAGGAAACCCTTCAACACAGAGGTTCACAAAGGAAATGAAAGCGGATCAAAGAAGTCCTGCGGGATGCCCTGTGCCCCCTGCGGTAAGGGGTTTGACCTTCTCTCCCGCAGCATCGGTTTCTCAGATTGCGCAAGCCCGCGAACTATTTCTGGAGTACGCACAATCCCTCGGCTTCAGCCTGTGCTTTCAGAATTTCGACCAGGAACTGGCAGGACTTCCCGGCGACTATGCTCCCCCGGAAGGCCGTTTGCTGCTCGCAGAATACGAAATTCAACTTGCCGGCTGCGTCGCCCTGCACAAACTAGAGCCGGGCGTCTGCGAAATGAAGCGTCTCTACCTGCGTCCACAGTTTCGTAACCGGGGGCTGGGACGCGCGCTGGCCGAGCGCATCCTGACGGAGGCGCGTCAGATCGGATATCATCGCATGCGCCTTGACACGGTCGAGCCCGTGATGAGTGATGCGGTTGCCATGTATCGCAAGCTGGGCTTCAAGGAAATTGCTCCCTACCGCGCCAACCCGATGGCCGGTGCGATGTATATGGAGTTGAACTTATGACCAGCGCAAGACTCCTCCGCGTTTGCATGGTCTTGCTTATGGTAGACGTCGGATGTCTAGCTTTAGGGAAGCCGCAAAGCTGGTTATATTCGCTTGGGATGCGCGGCCTCATGATAGATTTTCTCCTGCTGCTCGTTGGCTGTGGTTTATACCTTTTTCGAGAGAGTGGAGGATGATGAAGACCCTTTGCTTGCTGTGGATGGTGTTTCTTTTGGTTACCTCTTCGTTCGCGGCTGATGGAAAATCCGTTTCCTACAAAAGCGGTGACGAGACCGTGCAGGCCTTGCTCTACGCGCCTGCCGGCAAGGGACCATTTCCCGGACTCATCGTGATCCACGAATATTGGGGACTGAACGATTGGGTCAAGGAGCAAGCTTCCAAGCTGGCGGACCAAGGCTACGAGGCGCTTGCGATCGATCTCTATCGCGGCAAAGTTGCCACCACCCCTGACGTGGCGCACGAATTAATGCGCGGCGTTCCGGACGACCGCGCCAAGCGCGATCTGCACGCGGCTTTTGAATTTCTGCAGTCACAGCCCAACGTCAAGAAAAACCGCGTAGGCGCGATTGGCTGGTGCATGGGCGGGGGGTACGCGCTCGACGTCGCGCTGCAAGAGCCGACGCTTGCCGCCGCCGTAATCAACTATGGCCATCTCGCGACCGATGCCGACGCCATCCAGAAAATCAATGCCCCCATCCTCGGATTGTTTGGAGGCCAGGATCAGGGCATTACTCCCGATGACGTCCACAAATTTGAGGCGGCGATGAAACAGCAAGGCAAGAAGATCGAGATCAAGATCTATGACGACGCCGGCCATGCCTTTGAA
>DATNKA010000802.1:0-2210 GCA_035603655.1 Candidatus Acidiferrales bacterium
CTCTCACAATCCCGAAGAAGCCTGCATCTTGAATGCTTTGGAAAATGAGTGCGTCCGTGCGATTCGACATTTGTCACCAACTCTACAGGTTGTTGTACAGATTCGGTATCGGGAAGACGCTTCCGTAGCTCAGATAGCGAAGATGCTGGACATCTCTGAATCAGCAGTAAAGTCGCGTCTTTTACGAGCTAGATCGAAAATCCGCGAGCATCTCGAAAAGGGAGATATCTGTCTTGTGGAATCGATACGACAGTTCATTAAACGAAAGAGTCACGATGAAACTCATAGAAAGATCCATCGGGCCCTGGGCGATTAGGTTTGTAACACCAATGGAGCGATAAGAATGGCCTTTCACTCTCTTGAAACAGGAAATATTGCGACTACGCAGACGACACGCGAGCGCAGAAGAGCAGTCGACGTTCACATGCACTTTATCCCCGAATTTTATCGAGACGCCTTAGCATCAGCCAATATGAGCAGCCCCGACGGGATTAGCGCACTCCCGCCATGGGACGAAGAAGACTTTCTTCGTGTAATGGACAGCCTGCAAATCGAAACCGCGGTGCTGTCAATCTCGTCTCCAGGTGTGCATTTTGGCAATGATAGAAAGGCCCTTCAGTTGGCCCGAAAAGTGAACGACGCAGGGCGACGACTGATGGACCGATACCCGGGGAGAATTGGATTGTTTGCCTCCCTTCCGTTACCGGACGTTGAAGCTTCGATAGAAGAGGCAGGACGTGCTCTCGACGACCTCGGGGCTGACGGTGTTGTATTTGAATCCAATCATCACGGAGTCTACCTGGGAGATCCCGTGCTCGATCCGTTATACGCCGAACTTGATAAACGCTCGGCGGTCATTTTTGTTCACCCTACCTCGCCGGCTTGTGAGTGCAGCGCACGCGAAAGCAAACTCTATCCCCGCCCCATGTTGGAATTTCTGTTTGATTCCACGCGTTCGATTGCGGACATGGTGTTGTCCGGGGTGCTCAAGAGATTTCCCAATCTGAAGGTGATCGTTCCCCATGCGGGAGCTGCGTTGCCAATCTTAATGGAGAGGATCGAATTGTTACTTCCGCTTCTGAGTAAGCCAGGAGAGTCAGTCCCTCCCTCAATGCGCGAGGCAATGCGTGAGCTGCACTTCGATCTTGCTGGTGCACCTGTGCCGCAGTTGCTTCCAGCACTTCTAAGCGTCGCCGACATTAAGCACATTCATTATGGGAGTGATTACCCCTTTACACCGGAAGATTCCTGCTCACTATTGGCCGAGCGGATTGCATCGACGCCGATTTTGACGAGTGCTGACCAGGCGCTCATCTGGAGAGACAACGCATTGGAGTTGTTTCCGCGTTTTGCCAATCCGAGACGAAACACTCCACTGGCTATATAGAAGTCCTGCATCGGAGTTTTTCGTCCGACAGCATCGATCAACTAGTCGACTTACCTGACCGGATGGCGGTCGGCCTCAACTGCAAAAGGAGCATCACAATGGTTCTTGAACTAGAAAACACAAAGCGGCTTGCTGCAGAACTCGGCGCTGTCAAAACCTATGGTCACTTCATCAACGGTCAGTGGCTTGACGGCCACAGTGGAGAGACTATCGAGCTAACGAACCCAGCAACACGCAAAACACTGGCGTACATTCAGGCCGGAGATGCAGTGGACGTCGACCTGGCGGTCACAGCAGCTTACGACGCCTTTCCGAAGTGGTCGAAGAGTTCGCCCGCGCAACGCCAAATGCTCCTCCGCGCGATTGCGGACAAGCTTCGTGCCCGGCAACTCGAGTACGCAATGATGGAGTCCCTCAATAACGGCAAGACCATAACGGAGGCCTTCGAGCATGACATCACAGGAGCCATCGGCCAGTTTGAATATTTCGCGGGCACAGCCTTTCATCTTCGTGGTGAGACCGCGGACTTCGCCGATTCCACGATGCTGGTACACAGGGAACCGATCGGTGTCGTCGCACAGATCATTCCCTGGAACGTTCCGTTATTGATGGCAGCGTTGAAACTTGCTCCCGCACTTGCTGCAGGTTGCACCGTGGTCTTGAAGCCGGCAGAGACCGTGTGTGTCTCTGTCCTTGAATTCATCAAAGACATTGCCGACATCGTTCCTTCCGGAGTCGTCAATGTGATCACTGGCTACGGCGCCGTGGTAGGAGAGCCTCTGGTGAGCCACCCGAAGGTCAGAAAAGTCGCATTCACAGGCTC
>DATNKA010000803.1:0-3817 GCA_035603655.1 Candidatus Acidiferrales bacterium
CCTGGTACGGAATCTAAAACCACAGTTCGTGGGATGATACTGGTTTACATACCAGAAAGTGCAGTCGGCTGCCGGATCAATCGCCAAGCCACGATAGTCGCCCCGGTGATTTGCGCCGATCCGTGAACCATTGCCTGCAACAGTCTGCTCCGGCAGCCCCCCGGTGTTTCAGAGCGTCGCTGGGCACGCGCCCGGTGAACGAAATCCCGCGATGGATAACGCTGGATGGATACCGCTGCTGGATTGGCTGAAGCCCAGCCCGATGTCTCCCGCGTGGTCCATGGCGATGCTTGCCATCCATACCGAGGTCTCGCGGTCCGTAAACGCATTCTGCTCAAAAATCGTGGGAAATTTGTTGGGATTGCGGATCTCGTACCAGCGGGCGCCCGCAGGCGCCAGACTCGTCCGTACAGAATGATTCACGACCAGGGATTCATGGGTTGACATATCGCGGTACGCCAGACGGAATATCAGCCGGTCGCCAGGGAGTCGAGCTGCCCCACTTCAGGATAGCTGTCCTCGGGAGACTCCGTCGACAGGAACCGACTTGTAGCAGGCCCCGCCAAGAGATCGCAAGGGCAGACAGCTTTTGTGCAGCACGGATCGCAGCCCGGAGGGGCTGTTCAACCAAAGCCCACTGGCCGCTATGCTTTGATGTGGCAACTCGCCATGCCGCGCTTTTCCAGGTACTGCTGGTGGTAGTCCTCGGCGGGGAAGAACGTGACTGCGGGGACGATCTGCGTGACTATCGGTTTGGAGTAGCGGCGGGCTTTCTCCAGTGATTCCTTCGAGGCTAGCGCGGCGGTCTGCTGCTCAGGTGTATGGAAGAAGATGGCGGAGCGGTACTGCGTGCCCCAGTCGGGCCCCTGGCGATTGAGTTGGGTGGGGTCGTGGTTCTCCCAGAACACTCTCAGCAGATCTTCGTAGCGGACCTTGGCCGGATCGAATTCTACTTCCACGGCTTCGGCGTGGCCGGTGCGGTCGGTGCAGACTTCTTTGTAGCTTGGGTTCTCGGTGTTGCCGCCGATGTAGCCGACGCGCGTGGCGATCACACCCGGCATCTGCCGGAAGGTGGCTTCTACTCCCCAGAAACATCCCGCTGCAAACGTGGCTTTTTGCATCTTAGAAATCGCTCCCTGAGCCCCTGGAGTTGCTAGATCCATTGACTGGTTCTATTAGATGACGAAATCGCCAGAAAGTCACGCCTGCGTGCCATGGGGGCCGCTGTTGCGGCCTTGACAAAAAAACGTCGCGCTCGCTCGACCGACAGCCGGGGGCGGCTGTCGCCACATAAACCTTTTCCCGAACGGGTAATTGACGCTTTGGGCGGATTCGAGATAGAGTTCGGGCAAGGTTTCGCAGTAGCTTTCCCAGGAGAAAGTCTGTGGGTTCGAGTTCCAGCCGGGCCAGGGGTGCGCAGAGGTTTGCCCTGTGGCTGCTTTTGGCGCTGTCAACGGCGCAAGCAGCACTGGCCGTTTCGAATTTCAGTCCGCAGCGTCGCCTGGGCTACAGCACCGGTGATCAATGGGAACCCGCACTGGCTGCCGATAGCCGTGGACACATCTATATTTTATTTCCCCAGTATGGGGCGGTGAAGGACTGCCCGGCCTGTACAGCGCCGACGATCTCCCTGCTGGTTAGCAACGACAATGGTGTGTCGTGGGAAGCTCCTCATCCGCTCGTGGCCTCGTCGACGGGCCAGTTTGATCCACAGATTGTGGTCGATCCGGTTGATCACCAGACTGTTTACGCCTCCTGGCTGCAAAACAATAAACGGGACGTGATGGTGGCGCGGTCGCAGGATTTTGGCCGCAATTGGTATTTGTCTGTGGCCGAGCGTTCGCCCGAGGATGCAGACAAGCCGGTGCTGACGGTACGCGGTCCCGATGTTTATGTGGGATTCAATCACGAGCAGAATTTCCTGGTGGCCGCCTCGCATGATTACGCGCAGACCTTCGCTTCCGTCTCGGTGAATCCGGGCGCAGAGCCCGGCTGGTCACTGGCGGGTGGTGCCACAGTCGATGCTACCGGCAACGTTTACTTTTCCTGGACCGGTTACGGCCGACGAGATTTGAGCACTCGGGCAGTCAGCATTTATGTGAGCCGGTCGGCAGATGCCGGACGCACCTGGAACACGCTGCTGCTGGACGTTTCAGGCGCGCCGCCGGATTGTTCGGCCGCGAGTTGCGAGGCGGGCTTCCTGGGAGCGCAAATTGCGCTGGCCTCCGACGCGTCCGGAACTCTTTATGCTCTGTGGAACGCTGGGGCCGCGAACGCGGGGCCCGAGCGCATTTATTTCTCGTCTTCAACCACTGGCGGAGCGAGTTGGTCCGCCAAGGCGGATGTTTCCCTGGCCGACGATCAGACGGAACACTGTTTTCCCGCGATTACAGCAGGCGGGCCGGGCGATGTGCGCATCGCATGGATGGACACGCGCAACCATGCCCGAGCGGATCAGCCTTTATGGAATGTTTTCCTCCGCAGTTCGAGTAATGGCGGCGCCACATGGTCGCCCGAGAGTCAACTCTCGGGCCCGGCGCGCGGCTATGATTACATCTTGCCGGACGGTTTCCGCTTTCCCTTCGGCGACTACTTCTCGATCGCCATCGATAACCTCGGCACCACCCACGCAGTGTGGGGGGCAGGACGCAACTACAAGTCTCCGGGCTCGATCTGGTACACTCACGGGCGTTAATGGAAGTTAGTCCGTAGCTGTTTTTTTTTCATTCCAGTCACATTCATACATCCTTGGCAATCTGCATTCGTAGCGGGCTGCAATTGCCCGATCCTCTTTTGTTAGCGGAGGTTTTCGATGAGGTTCATGGGTGTGAACGTGTGGGCGGTATTGCTGAGTGCGCTGGCGACGATGGTGGTTGGTTTCGTGTGGTACTCGCCTTTGTTGTTTGCGCGTCGGTGGACGATCTTAATGGGCTACGATCCGGATGACAAAGCAAAGCTCGCGGAGATGCAGAAGAGCGCAGGGCCGTCTTACATGCTGTCGCTGGTGGCTAGTGTCCTCTCCGCGGCAGTTCTCGGGAAAATCATCGCCACCGCCGCCATCCACACGCCACTGTATGGAATCAAGATGGGTCTCGCAGTGTGGCTGGGATTCGTGACCACGGTGCAACTGACGAATGCACTATTCATGCGGCAGCCCGCCAAGCTGTACGCCATCAACACCGGCTATCAACTGGTGTGCTACGTGGTGATGGGAGCGATCATGGCGGCCTGGCGGTAGCGATTCGCGTTAGCTTACTCGACGATCAATCCCCCGATAAGATCGGCCATGCGTGTAACATCCCGGTCGTTGCACCAACTCTGCAGGTCATCGACGATCTTCTCCGTAGCGCAGGGATCCCAATAGCTGGCAGTGCCGATCTGGACAGCGGTGGCTCCGGCGAGCATAAATTCCGCGACATCGGCCGCGTTTGAAATGCCTCCCATACCAATCACCGGAATGTTGACCGCGTGCGCAGCGTCGTAGACCATGCGTAGCGCGATGGGCTTGATGGCTGGGCCGGAGAGTCCCGCGGTCACATTGGCGATGTGCGGCCGGCGAGTGTCGGCGTCAATGGCCATAGCCACGAAAGTGTTCACCAGCGAGATAGCGTCGGCGCCTGCCTCCTGCGCGATGTGGGCCATCTGCGCGATGCTGGTCACGTTGGGCGAAAGCTTGACGATCAAGGGGCGTCGAGCAACTCGCTTCGCAGTAGTCACTACCTCATCAAGGGAGCGCGGATCGCTGCCGAACTGCAGGCCGCCGTGGGCGGTGTTCGGGCAGGAAACGTTCAGCTCGTAGGCGGCAATGCCCTCGCCA
>DATNKA010000804.1:0-6521 GCA_035603655.1 Candidatus Acidiferrales bacterium
CACCCCCCACGGATGGAGAAGCGCCCTGAAGTGGACCCCATGTTATGCATGACATGACGTTCACCAAGGGCTACATGCGGTCACAGAAGTTATGTTGGCGTAAGCGCCGCCGCCTTCTCCTTGCACGCCTTCATACGGGACGACCCAGAATGCTTCAATCATGTCTACCAACCCCCGGCCCGGCGCATAGATTGTAACCCGCTCCTAGCTTACCTTGGTGCAATAGCTCTTGACTTGTTCCGAGAGCGAGTCAGCATTGCGGGGTTTCTTATAGCGAGGAACCGCAGGTGGCGAAATCAGACCATTGCCTACAAAACCTCCGGCTAGGGTCGATGAGTGACGATAGAGCTGTTTCAGCACCTACCTAATCCCATCGGGACTCGCTATCCTTCTCCGGATCGCCTCGAGAAGGGCGTTTATGAAGAGTCAGTCGGCATTATGCGGTTCGTGACCGAACTGATTGAACCTGCGCTGCTCAAAGAATAGGCAAGACCGTAGTTCGGGTAAGGCTCAGCGTCTCGACTGATGCGGCATCTCTTGAGAACTCACTCTTCATCCTGTTGGCAAGTTGGCCGCGTTCTTCTTGGCCGATAGCTTTATAGCCGTCTACGGTTAGAGCAAAACCGACGATGGCGTGCGAAGAGGCTGTGGCTGGAGTACAGCGAATGCCGTCAGACACTCGTTTGGAACCTCATGAGGCCATTTCCGCAGCTCCATCAGTTGAGCTCACTTCTATATAGGATTCGCCGCCAGCTGCTTCATGGCTGCCGCAAAACAGTTACCTTTATCGCAAGTCCCGCCGAGCAGGAATCGGGCGCAGACTGGAGGGCAGTGGAGTTGCATCCGCTGAAATCCAGCGTCTTTCCTCGGCGCACTGTTACAGCGCAGTCGTCTGCTGGCGGCCGTTTTGACTGCTGGTGGTAAGATTCCGCGTGATGCACGTCGAGGATTTTGCCAGACAATACGGCACTAAAACAAACGAGGAACTGCTGCGCTTGGCGCGGGACGTAGAGCACCTGACCCCGGAAGCCTCCGTAGCTCTTACGGGTGAACTGGCAAAGCGTGGAGTCGATGGCACCGACGGAATGAAGGTTTTTAGTAACGAGAAAGAACAAGACAACCCGAGCTCGTTCTTCTTACACCGTCATGGCATCGGTGAGCGCCCGATGGATGTCCTGCATTTCCTTGGCCACCTTGCACTCAGCACTCTCGGCGTCGTCGGTGTGGCAGCGCCCGTGCTGACATACTCCGTCGTGCTGTCTTTCCACCCGTTCTTTCCGTCGCTGGGCACGCGAACGGTGCATTGGATATTGACGGGAACCCCGTTTTTCCCGATGCAGATCGTCGTTGGGTTGCTGTGGGGATTTCAATTAGGTCGCCGTTATCAGCATCGGGGCATGCTCTGGACGTGGATTGTGCCGGCTCTGGCCATTATCTCCTTGATCCTGTTTGTGCCGCTTCGGTCTGTACTGGTTTCGGGGGTGGAATTAACAAAGGCCGAACATTTCTTCGGATGGGGCTGTCTTCCGCAAAACCATTGTTTTGACTGGCCGCTCACGGTGGCGTTGTACGCCGCCGCCGCCTATTCGATTGGGGCGTTCGCAGCGCGCATGTTGCCTCGCCGCCTCAATTGAAGCAATCAGTCGATTTCACGTTTTGACCGCTGGTCATTGGACACGAGCGGCCCCAAATCGACCTTCGATATCTCCTGCGTTAATCTGTTCTTCCTGAGGTCGCACTCCCTTCAATGACCAAACAAGAGAAGACGCGCCTGTCATCGCTACTTCGCGCCACTGAGCACCTATTCCTTGAAAACATCGCTCTCGAGCTGGTGCTCGAACACCGCGAAATCCCAAACTGGAACCATCTTCTTGCCGACAAAGAAATACTGGCCGGGGTACGGTTGAAATCTAGGGACGCGGACAACGAAAATTGAGGGCTCTACGGACCCGTCTGGCACTCTGGATACACTCTTGGGAGAACTGCCTGCGTCGAAGAAGCCGCACTAAGCTTGAAACGCGAGATGCGATTTATCGCCAACCACTAGCCGTCTTGAAGTGACCGCGTATCTAACGTATAAATGCCGCACCATGGAAAGCGCAACGGAATGGCAAATTTCGCCGCAGTCCAGACTTGTTCTCTGGCAGATTCCTTGGTTTTTATTTCACGTGGCCGTCGTTTACGCCATAACGAACTTCTTCACAACGTGGCTGGCTGGGTGAACACGAGGAACGCTTCTACCTCTTTTACAGCAACCTACATCTTCGAGCAGTTTTGAATTTCTCTTTTCCCACCTGTTCGCGTTCAGCATCGTTCCGGCTGTTGCTGTCGGCCTAGTGAACGCCAGATTCAAGCACAGTGTCGCTCAGTTTGTCTGGCTCGTGCCGACCGTTGTTCTGGTGTACAAATTTATGACCTTTCCGAGTCCATCAGTCCTCCAGAATCAATTCCATTTGGCTTTCCATCAGTACTTCGGGGACGGGTTTCTAATTCCGGAGTTTCGGAAGTGGCATGATTTTTGGACAGTTGTGCGTACAAATCCAGACATGATCCGTGAAAAGACACAGCTTGATTTCACGGCTCCGTTCTACGCAGGAATTGGCTACAGCCTGGCGGCATGGATAGGCCATCGAACGAACTTGAGCCAGAAAGTTTCAGAGGGTGTGAAGAACTGGGAAAACTCGCGGTCTGAATCTCGCCAAAATAAATTCGAGGTGGGCCATCCTGCGAACGGCTTTCTCCGATAGGAACCGGATGCGCCAATGAACGCCCGTCCGGGTCCGGGGAGGGGGCAGCCTGCGATGGCTGTCCCAACCATGCTGGTCAGCTAGCGTTTACGTTGGCTAAGGATGGTCACCGGCTTTCCATCGGGGCCGAGTTTTGCTTGCAGTAAGAATTCCAGTCCAAATTCTTTCCCGTTTGGTCGTCTCAAATACATCTTGTCCTTCTTCCTGCGGAACTGCACTTCATCACCGACGTGCCACTCGGCTTTATACTCCCGCGTTTGGCAGTAGCCGACATAAACAACATCTTCCAATTGGATTTCGAACTGGTAGCTAAGGTGCATGGGAAGCAGAAGGTTCTGACCCGAAGCCAACGGCAGAGGAAAGTCCACCTCCGGCGATTGGATGGAAACGAGCTTCCCCGCTAGATAAGTCTTCGGACCCGCATGTGCAGTGAACGGCCAAGCAAAAGCAGCAACGAGCAATAGGGTTGCGATCCGAGGTGTTTTCACCGCTACCACTTTATCTTGAGGGATGCATGCGTACAACAGTGGAGTTGCCATAACACTCAAAACCCCTCGGCCGGGTCAATGGGCGGAGGCAGTGGCTGTCAGGACCATCGAAAGGTGAGAACCGCGATAGACAGCGGGCAATGACTATGGTTGGCTTTACTTGATGGATACGTTTGCTGGTTATCGGAGACCTCCTTGGGCGCGAATCGACCGCAGGGGCCCTGACGTGCGTCAAGCCAAACCGTGATGACGAGCGCATTGTGATGGATAGCCTGAGAGCCCGACTTGAGGGGCGCGGAGGATTGCGAGCGGGGGCGGCCAGTACGGGGGAAACTTAGCACCGGGCGCGGGAGCTAATTCAATCCGAATTGTAAGCGCGTAAATCTGTGAGGTGCGGGTTTTGGCCGGCTAACTGGCGAAACCGGTCAACAATCACGACACGCTGCATTGTTACCGGTATGGCGACATAACCATGTGGAGGCGACTAGCGACCACGCGACCACCTGGAAACGCAGGAATGAACCGCAAAGAGCGAACACGACCCCCTTATGAGGTTCCGGGGGGTCAGTCACCTTGGCGCGTTCGCAGAGCCTGCCAAGCAACACAATCAGGGCTGCGAACGAAAACCATTTTCTTCTCACCTCGCAACAAGACTCGCAACTATCCGTCGCTTCTCAGGCAGTGGTGCTCGCCTGCCTCGCAGCGACAAAGAGGGCCGCAACGTAGACGGCCCCCAGTTTGGACCACCAGGTATCCTTCAGACCTCAGAGGAGCTGCGATTTGCGCAAGTCCATCGCTTTCAGCGCCAAGCCCCGGGCTACCGACGTAAATTCGTTGCCGCCTCGAATTCGCTTCTCTCCAAATCGCCTTTCGAAGATTCTCCTCACGGCTGGAACAAATGAAGAGCCACCCGTCAGGAAGACCATATTGACGTTTTTGGGCTGAATGCCTGAAGAACTAAGCAGAGAATCGACGCATCGTGCGATCTGCCCGAGCTCTTCAGAAATCCACTCCTCGAAAGACGTACGTTCCACTCCCGCCGTCCTAAGATCCACAAACCCGTCCGAAAACTGGAATGTGGCCACCGGGTTATTCGACAAATCGCACTTAACCTTTTGCACAGCGCGGTGGAGGTGGAATCCGAGGTCTTCTTTTATGAAGTGAATGAGCGCTCCAATCTTCTCTGGTTCGAGGGATTGCGCGTGAACGCCCCTTAGCATGTTCAGCACGTCTTTGGCCCTTAATAGGGACAGATGGTGCCAACGCTCTAGCCTAATATAGACCCAGTTTGGAACCGTCAGGATCTTGCCCAGCGAGCGCAACTGCGATCCGGATCCAAGAGCTGGAGACACGAGGTGCCTGATGATCTTTGCATCAAAGGAATCTCCCGCTATGCCGACTCCGGCGTTACCCACGATGTCGCCCGGCACTCTGCCTCTTCGACGAATGGTAGGGCCAACGTGAACTAATGAGAAGTCACTCGTACCTCCGCCGAAATCCCCAATAAGGATGAGTTCGTCATGGTCGAGCTTGGACTCGTAATAGTGAGCTGCTGCTACCGGCTCCATCTCGAACTCGACTGACTCATAGCCAGCGAGCTCAAAGGCTGATCGCAGCCGACCCTCCGCATAACTGTCATCTTGCTGGCTCTCTGCGCCCACAAAATGAACCGGCCTTCCCACTACGGCTGACCTGATTTTGGTTCCAAACTGATGCTCCGCCTTTTCGCGCAGGTCCCTGAGTATCCTCGCGATTAGGTCTTCAAGTGTGTATCGTCGACCGAAGACCTCTGTGCCGTGAAGCGTGCGACTACTGAGGAACGACTTGAGGGATTGAATCAGTCGACCCTTCGTTTCCTCGGAGAGATAGTGCTCGATGCCCTCTGGCCCCGTCCACGATTTAAGAGTATTTACACCGCCTTCCTTCGCCTGCTGAAGATACAGCAGCGACCGATACGCATCAGTCAGGCCGCCAAAGTATGGAAACTTGGCAAGCTGAACTCCGTCCGAGCCGCTGGCCGAGGCGATCGAACTGTTCGTTGTCCCAAAGTCAATGCCGATTGCGCCTGGGCTCGTTTGGGAAGACGGTGAATGCATTCGGGATCTCTTCAAATCAGCAGTGGGAGAACGCATCGCGACGGTTTGGTGTTTATCATGGTTTCGCCTGAGGTCGTTTTTAGGGTTCTGGCTCGACTTTGGTGCGCCCCGCAGCGAGTCTCGGTAATCAAGAATAAATGGGTAAGAAGTTGTCGTACAAGAAATCGCTTTCGAATCTGAACGGTTTGACGGTGCAAAAGCTGTGCCAGCAGGGCCGGCTTGGGTCGTCGAAGCGGATCAAGTCATGCGCTCTGCCCTCATTCTGGAGGGACTTCTCATTTCCGCCATAGTCGGCACTGGCGTAAGCTTCGAGACCTCCCGCTGCAAGGAGCATCGGTTACGCTCAAGCTCCAAACGGGTCGTTGGCGTTGCCGAAGTCGGCGATGTTGGCGACAACTTCGGTGTCAGCATTCCTGGCAAGTTGTCGTTACCGAAAACTCCACCCAAGTTGAAAATACAGAGGTTCCGAACATTCATGAGACCTGTTGCTACCACGATGAGCTCTCTTTTCGTCGCTGGTCGCCTCCAGTTTTCTAACCTGCCGTCTAATTAAGGATGAATTTCTCAATTAAAGGAAATCGCTGGCGGGGGAGATTCACGCACGCGGCAGAACTCGGTGAGAGCGCCCGAGCCTAGATCGAACTCTGTGCCTGCAGTGCCACCAGCGTCATGTCGTCATGCTGCTTGGCCCCGGCAACGAAGGCATCAGCAGCCTGCATGATGCGAGCAACGATTTCTGACGGGTGTAACCGAACGCAGCATTTGATGGTTTCCAGCAATCGCGCTTCGCCCCACTCTTCATCGGCGTCATTCATGGCCTCACTGATGCCGTCGGTGAAAGCGATCAAAACGTCCCCCGGCGCAATCGTCAGCGCTGCTTGCTGATAGGGGAAGCTCTCAAGCAAACCGACGACCGTTCCGCCGGTCTCCAGCCGACACACTTGCCACTCGCCCTTCGTTTGATGAAACAGCATTGGCGGATTGTGACCAGCGTTTACGTAAGTAAGCTGGCGGGAGTCTGGATTGTATTGTCCATAGAAAAAAGTCGCATAGCGGTTAGCCGAGGAGACTTCGTAGACCATCCGGTTGACGTTGGTCATGAGCGCCGCAAGGTTTTCCGGTGCACGTGTGGCTTCGCCGCGCAGGGAAGCCTGCAAGCTGGCCATCATCAGAGCGGCAGCGATGCCTTT
>DATNKA010000805.1:0-2715 GCA_035603655.1 Candidatus Acidiferrales bacterium
AGTAGGGAAGATGGCTAGGTTTGCCGAAAAGGCCGTGCCTGCGCATCTTTTAGTGTCAGAATTCATCCTGGGCTAAACAAGGATCTGTACTCTTGACTGGCGCGGCTTTGAATATTGAACACGAACCGTTCCAGAACCTGGAAAACTAAGGACCATCTTCATGAGCACCAATCGCGGGTTGAGCCCGAGTTCCGCAAAAGTCGTTCCCATGACCACCAGCGCAACTAATGTTTCAGATGTTCTGCAACAGTACGGGTACGGCGCCATGCCGTTTATCGGGACGGAAAACGCTTTTTATGAACGGCACCTGGTTTTTGACAGAGCGATCGATCCCAAAGTAGCGAGTGCACGTGAGCGCTTTGAGGCGTTCTCCCGTTCCGTGCGAGACATTCTCGCTCAGCGTTGGGTGCTGACCAAGAACACTTATGAACGACAAAATGCTAAACGCATCTATTACCTTTCCATGGAGTTTCTCATCGGACGTTCGTTGGCCAACAACATCACCAACCTCTTGCTAGATCCGCTTTTGCCGGATGCAGCTCAAGAACAGGGTGTCGACTGGTTGGAATTGATTGAGCAGGAACCAGATGCTGGGCTGGGCAACGGCGGCTTGGGCCGCCTCGCGGCGTGCTTTCTCGACTCGATGGCGACCATGCAACTCCCGGGCACCGGCTATGGTCTCCGCTATGAGTACGGCATGTTCAAGCAATCGATTGTAGATGGCTGGCAAAAAGAGAATCCCGACAATTGGCTCCGCTACGGCGATCCCTGGGAGATTGCCCGGCTTCACGAGAATGTGGAGATCAGGCTGAACGTCTCATTCAAGTTGCAAGAGGGTAATTTTCAAGTCATTCCTGGCCGGCCGTCAAGCCTGATCGGTATCCCATTTGATCGTCCCGTGGTGGGCTATGGTGGAAAGACGATTAATACGCTTCGGCTCTGGGCCGCGGCGGCGCCCGATTATTTCGATTTTGAGAAGTTTGGCACCGGAGATTTCGTGGGTGCACTCGGCGAAACTCTCGAAGCGGAGTCGCTTACTCGTGTGCTGTATCCGGACGATTCCACAGCGAAGGGGCAGGGGTTGCGCTTCCTGCAGGAGTATTTCCTGGTCGCGTGTTCCTTGGCCGACCTGGTGCGCCGTTTCCAGCGCCACAACTCGGATTGGGAAATGTTGCCGGAGAAAGCCGCAATTCAACTCAATGACACGCATCCTTCCATGTCGGTCCCTGAACTGATGCGAATCTTGCTCGACGATGTGCACTTGGGATGGGACCAGGCCTGGGACCTGACGAAGAGGACGCTCGGGTACACAAATCACACCTTGCTGCCTGAGGCTCTGGAAAAATGGCCGGTGGCGTGGTTTGAGACACTGCTTCCTCGTCACCTGGAGCTCATCTACGAGATTAACCGTCGGCTGCTCGATGAAGTTCGGCTTCGCTTCCCGGGCGACGAGGGCCGGGTGCAGCGGATCAGCCTGGTGGAAGAAGGCAGCCCGCGCAGAATCCGGATGGCCAACCTTGCCATTGCTGGCTCGCATAGCACCAACGGAGTGTCTGCTGTCCACTCCAGGCTACTGCGGACCACGACGGTCAAGGATCTCGCGGAAATGTTTCCCCAGCGTTTTAGCAACAAGACAAACGGCGTGACGCCCCGGCGCTGGTTGCGCGAGGCCAATCCCGCGCTGGCCCGCGAAATCACTGAAGCCATCGGAGATCGCTGGATTACGGATCTCAGCCTGCTCAAACAGCTCAAGCCATTCGCGGAGGATTCCAATGCTCGCGAACGCTTCCTCAAGTCAAAGCGAGAGGCCAAAGTGCAGTTTGCCAATTGGCTCAAGTCAACGTCGGGGCGTGTCGTGGACCCGGATACTATCTTCGATTGCCACATCAAGCGCATTCACGAATATAAAAGGCAATTGATGAATGCGCTGCGGATTGTGATCGTTTATAACCGGCTGCGGGAAAATCCCGGCATGAAGATCGTGCCGCGGACATTTTTCTTCGCGGGTAAAGCGGCGCCAGCTTACAAGCTGGCCAAGCTCATCATAAAGTTCATCAACAACTTGGCGGGTACGATCGACGCCGACCCGGCGGCGCGCGGCCGGCTCAACGTCATCTTTCTCCCTGAGTACAACGTTTCGTTGGCGGAACGGCTGATTCCAGCCAGCGATGTCTCCAACCAGATTTCGACCGCGGGCTACGAGGCCAGCGGAACAAGCAACATGAAATTTATGATGAACGGAGCCTTGACGGTCGGAACCCGCGACGGTGCGACCATCGAAATGGCGGAGGAAGCCGGAGAAGAGAACATGTTCCTGTTCGGGCTCACCGTGGAGCAAGTCGAGAACAGCCGCGCCTGGTACAGCCCGCATTGGCACTACGAAAATGAACCTGAGACTCGAGCTGCCCTGGACCTCATTTTCTCTGACTACTTCAGCCGCAATGAACCAGGAGTATTCGCTCCCTTGCGCGATATGCTTCTGACCGAGGGCGATCACTATATGCATCTGGCGGACCTGACCTCGTATTGCGAGGCGCAGGAACGGCTCGGCGCGCTCTATGCCGAACCCGGCACATGGGCGCAGAAAGCAATCTTGAACGTCGCCAGCTCCGGGAAGTTTTCGAGCGATCGCGCCATTGCGGAATACGCAAGCGAGATATGGAAGGTGGAACCATGCCCAGTACTTTAGAAACACAGTCCCTGACAGGTGAACCC
>DATNKA010000806.1:0-4667 GCA_035603655.1 Candidatus Acidiferrales bacterium
AGCAGAGACGGTGACGGTTGGGCCAGCTCCCGTGCTCCATCAGAAGCCGCACCGTATGTTCAATCTGCCGCTGGTACGGATCACCCTTTGCAACGATTGACATTGGAATGCTGTGGGCGCTGAAAACAATCTCCGCCTGGGCAGGAAAGTCGAAGCGCGACAACGCCTCATCCACCCTTTCCACCACGGCTTCTAAATACGTCGGATGCTGATAGAAGTGCCCCACGTTGTGTACGGGAATATTGCCAGAGAACTGGCGCTGCCATTCGTTGAGGCTGCTGCCAGTCGTGGTGGAAGAGTACTGTGGATACAAGGGCAGCAGAATCACTTCGTCGCAATTTGAAACCTGGAGTTCTGCAATCGCTTCGCGGGTGAACGGATGCCAATAGCGCATGGCCACAAAGCAGCGCGCATCCAATCCCTGATTCGTCAAGTCCGCCTCGAGCGCCCGCGCCTGACGTTCGGTAAAGCGGCGGATAGGGGAGCCTCCGCCGATGGTCGCATAGTGGTGCTGAACTTTCCGTGCACGCGTGGTTGAGATCAACTTGGCCAGAGGTTTGCGTCCGAGGCGGGCGAAAGGGAAATCAATAATATCGGGATCGCAGAAAAGGTTATAAAGGAACGGCTCTATCGCAGCCAGCGTATCGGGTCCGCCAAGCTGAAACAGAACTACCCCTACACGGCGCGTTGTCTTCGCCATCCCCTCAGATTCCCCAGAACGGGCGAATTTACTCCCATCTGGGACGAGAGTCAATGGCGGAATTGCAAAATGAAAGTGAAAGACTGAAGACACGCGGCGAGGTTATCTTCTCAGGAATTGAAAAACATGCGGAGGGGAGAATAAATTTCTCGCGTCCGCATGTTTCCTGAAATGCGTAATCGAAGCTCAGTCTAGGGCAATCGCAATTCAGCATGTTCCGGTACCACGATCTGCCGGCGTTGTCCGTCGTGCCAGTACAGAACGCGCAGGACCTTGTGGATCCGCGGGTCGGGATCGCCGCCCATGCTGCGATTATCGACGACGATGAATAGCCTCCCGTCTCGTTTCATGCTGCGCAGTTGTTCCGTGACATTCACAAAGCGTCCCTCGCCGCCGTAGTAGGCGCGCATGATGTGCAACTCGCGATCGTGCCACTCATATCCGGCATCAGGGTCGAGTTCCAGGTTCACGTGGGCATACTCGGGAAAACGAAATTCCTCTTCGTTGCCGTCCCAGTGTCGTATGCGAACGAAAAGTTCTTTGACGTGATTGTGCGCGGGATCCACGCCGAGGTTTCGATCATTCACATCGAACTGCAGCATTCCGTCATGCATGAATGAGCGGACCTGCGGAGTAACATCGATGCGGTGATTTCCGGCGCCGTACTCCGCTGCCACGAGCTGGCCGCCCTGGGCCGACGAGGAGCCCGCCAAAAACCAGATGCATGCCAGACCAACCGCACCTGTGATCAAACTTTTTTTCATAACGCCCCCTTTGCCTCGTTCACGAAGCCCCGAGAGTTAGAGTACGAAACTTCTAGTGAACGGCTGCTGGCACAACCTTCGCCTTGTCCATCTCTTCGATCACGGCATCGGCGAACTCGGAGGTTCCGGCTTGACCACCGATGTCCTTTGTTAGCTTTTCGGGGTGCCGATACACCTTCTCCAGGGCATTGCGAATCTGTAAGGAAGCATCGAATTCGCCAAGATGCCGCAGCATCAACAACCCTGACCGCAGGAGGGCGGTGGGATTCGCCAAATTCTTTCCCGCAATGTCAGGAGCCGAGCCGTGAACCGCCTCGAAGATCGCGCAGTGGTCGCCCAGATTTGCGCTGGGCACAAAGCCCAAGCCGCCTACAAACGCCGCACACAGGTCCGAAATGATGTCCCCATAGAGGTTTTCCATCACCAGCATGTCGTACTGATAAGGATTCATCACCAGTTGCATGCAGGTATTGTCGACAATGTGTTCACCGTAGGTTATTTCCGGATACCCTTTGGCCACGTTACGACAGCAGCGCAAGAATAGACCATCCGACAGCTTCATGATATTGGCCTTGTGGATGGCGTGGATTTTCTTGCGCTGATTCTTGCGGGCATACTCGAAGGCAAATTTCGCAATGCGGGTCGAGGCTTTCTCCGTAATGATCTTCAAACTTTCAACCACCCCCGGCACCACTTCATGCTCCAAGCCGGAGTACAGGCTCTCGGTATTTTCGCGCACGATGATGAGATCGACATCCGGATAACGCGTGGGAATATGCGGCAGATTGCGAATCGGCCGAAAATTCGCATACAGCTCAAATTTCTGGCGCAGAGCGACGTTGATGCTGGAGAAGCCGCCGCCCACTGGCGTGGTCACAGGCCCTTTCAGCCCTACGCAAGTCCTTTCGATCGACTCCAGCACCTCTTTCGGAATGTACTCACCATACTTCTCGAACGCATCGGCACCCACCTGGAACGATTCCCACTCAAACTTCACACCTGTCGCTTCCAGAATGCGAACTGTGGCCCGGGTTACTTCCGGCCCGATGCCGTCGCCGGGTATCAACGTTACTTTATGACTCATACTGACTTCCTGAAGCGGACTCTTAAAATTCGGGATGCAGCCTCGGCGATCTGCACCCTTCTACACTTTCTGCGGCTTACCACGAATTTCCCCGGCTTCCTTAGCTTTCACCAAATCCCTCAACTCATTCATGAATTCGTTTACGTCCTTGAAGTCGAGGTAAACCGAGGCGAAGCGGACGTACGCGACTTTGTCATAACGTCGCAAACGGTTCATGATGAGTTCGCCCAACTCGCTGGTTTTGCGCTCACGCTCTTGCGATTCGATTACGAAAGATTCCGCCTCATTCACAATCTGTTCCAGCTTGCTGATTGGGACCGGGCGTTTCTCGCAGGCGCGCAGAAGACCGTTCAACACTTTCTGGCGGTCGAATTTTTCCCGGCGGCCGTCTTTCTTGACCACCATATAAGGGATTTCGTCGATGCGCTCATAGGTGGTGAAGCGCTTGCTGCACTTCAGACACTCGCGCCGGCGCCGGATGGACTCCGCCTCTTTACTTTCACGCGAGTCCACTACCTTATCGTTTGCAAATCCACAAAAGGGACATTTCATGGCGCTGATGGTGATCGAAAACGAAACCGCCGAACGAATCAGATCTTAAGGATTTGTTAGAGAAATTGTAACAGGGAGCTCCGCATGGACCCGCGGACGGCACCTACGCAATAGACAGGTAGTCGCGTTCAGGTTGCTGGGCCACTGATCTCCGCTTCTTCGCTTTGGTGACTTTCCAGCGATAACTTCCGCAGCGACAATCTCTCCTGATGCGCTAAAACGAGCCCCACCGGCACCACAGCTGCGAAGGTCACCAGCCATAGAAGAATCCCGCAACTCGCCGCTATCTCGGGGGGCACGTCGAAGACGCTCGACAGCGCCGCGATCGTTGCCATTTGCGAGCCTCCACCTACCGCCGGCAACTGCAGCATCGAGCCCAGCATGCTCGCTCCCATCAGAATCAAAAGTTGCGATACCGGAATCTCCAGCGCCGCCACGCCATAAGAGTGGGTCACTTCCTGGTAGGCTAAAGCGATGATGTACCACATTCCTACAGAGACCAGACTCAACAGGAACAGCGAGAGAGGTCCGTGAATGGTATCGAGTCCGCGACCGAACTCCCGAATTCTTTGTGCAAGTTTATGAGCGAAATTCGCGGAAAGATGTCCGAACCTGTTCTGCACCCATTGCGCGACGGCGTCACCACTGCGTCCCACGACGATCGCACCTCCGGTCAGAGCAAGCACAACGCCGATCAGCAGGAAACCGCCTTCGCGAAATCTCAGGTAATATTCCGGATGTGGAATGGCGGGCAGCGCACTGGGAAGAAAGATCGCCAACACCATCAACAGTGTGAACGCCCCAATGTCGAAGATGCGTTCTACCGCCAATACCGCTACTTGCGAAGAGAAGGAAAGTTCTGTGCGCCGCGCAATCAGATAGGGACGGATGAATTCTCCCGCCCGCCCCAGCACAGCCAGGCCAGTAAATCCGATCAGGGTTGGTGGAACGAGATCGATCACTTTCGTCTCGGGCCGTACGGGCTGCAGCAGAATCTTCCATCGCACGGCACGCAAGACGTAGCCGAGGTAGATCAGGGCAATCGCATGCAGGACGTGAAGCTTCTTGATGCGGCCTGTCTGGGCCCAAAACGTGCCCCAGTCAAAGCTCTGCCAGTGGCGGTATTGCAGGTAAATCAGAACGGCCAGTATGCAGAACACTACCGCACTGATCACGATGCGCTTTTTGTCCATGAAGATGAGAATCCTCGCGCGGCGACCCCTCGCTGCGCGAAGTGGAAACGGTACTCCCAAGGTAACTGAGTGTAGCAAGAGGGTCAAACACGCGAGTCACGCGCGAAGGAAGTAAAGAGTAATCAGTCGCGTCGCGCCGGTTCGTCGGTTGCCACGCGGATGGCCCGGCGAACATGACCGGATGTTTTTTTCAGTGCAGCGACTGCACGAGCCCGAGTAACTTTGGCGGCCAGCATGACCAGGGCTACGGGAGTGCGATGGCCTGATGTTTTCGGGGCGAGGCGGGCGGCGTCCGGATCCACACCGGCGGCGCTTTCGAGAATGCCGATGGCGCGCTGCGTCAGCTTTTCGTTCTTCGGCACGACATTCACCAT
>DATNKA010000807.1:0-4169 GCA_035603655.1 Candidatus Acidiferrales bacterium
GACTGGAAATTCCACGCGTAGCCATTCGGATTGAGTGTCAGGGCCATCACGCCCCAGTAGTCCCCGGTTGCCGCCACCAGATTCTCCGCGTTGAAGTTCGTGTTGCCGCTCGGATCCTCCATGTTTGTTTCGCCTGAGCCGCTCGTCACGGCGGTTGTGACGACAGGATCGAGTGTCTCGCCGCCGGTACCCACGGTGAATTCCGTTATGCCGCGGCGTGGATCGAAATTCCCGGCAGGATCAAGCGGGCGGTAGCGGGCGTAGAGGTGGTCGTGTCCGTTCAGCACCAAGTCGGCTCGGTGCTCGTAAAGCAGCCGCCAAAAGGCCTGGGCGGCAATGCCCTCCTGGCTGATGCCGTTCGTGGCGCTGAATGTGGGCTGATGCCAGTAGGCGAGCGTACACGCGGCGTGATTCTCTTCGAGATCCTTTTGCAGCCAGGCAAGTTCGGCGGCAAACCACGCGCCCGTGGTAAAACAGCCGCCCGGCTGCGTCGAGCACTCGATGTTGAGTGAGATCAGGTGCCAGGTGCCGAGATTGTACGAGTACCAGCCATCCGCAACTCCGGTTCCGTTCTGTCCTCCGTTCGGCCCCAACTCGAAGTGCCCCGCCTGTCCATCCGCCCGCGGAATGGGTTGGGGGCTGAGGGCTGTGGGTGGGGTTGAGCCCGGACCGCACGCTGGGTTTGATGGGCACGGGTCCTGGATCGTCGTCATCAGAGGCTTACCCTGATTGGCATCAGCAGTGGTATCGATCAGGAAGCCGTTGAAGTAGGAGAAGTAGCCGTAGCCGGCGACGCCGGTCTCGCCATGCTCGTCATAGAACTCGTGGTTGCCGGGCGCGGGCCGGCTGATCATTTTAAAAGCGCCATAGGTCAGGTCGTACGAGTTCTCAAAGTCCGAATATCGGCCGACCTGGTATTGCAGATCGCCGAGGAGCGCGACCGCGTCAGGCTTCATGGCCTCAATCTGATTCGCAGTGGCCTCCTGGGATTGGTACAAAGAGGTGCTCGTGTAGGGCGCCTTGGGGTCGGTGCAGGTTTCTTTCGAAGACTCACCACTCGCCTCCTCGCCTGGCTGGCAGGAGATGTCACCCACCACCGCGAGAACGGGAGAGCGCCGCGAATTGTTGTACGGCCACGGATTATCGTGCGGCGGCGGATTGCCCCACCCATTGGCATTGTCTTGATTCTGTGCTTCTGCCCCAGCTACAAATACTAGTACCGAAACGGCCGCTCCCATGAGCATTGCCACTCGGAAAGTTTCTCCGATCGTCTTCATGCGATCCCTCCGGCGCTCAAGATTGGATTGTGGATAAGACCAACCATCCCATCTCTTCATTGTTTCGTTTTCATGTCCAATGTGTGAACCAAATGTGACAATGATTTCTTCCAAGCGCGTCGATGTGACGCACGACACGGAAGTCCGACGCGAGGCGCTCGAGCTCAGCTGTAGCGAAAGAGCGCCTTGAAACCAAAGTCCATGTGATGCTGGATATGGCAGTGAAACAGCGAGAGGCCGGGCTGGTCGGCGATCAGATCCGCGGTGGCGCGACCAAATGCGGGAACAATCACCGTATCCTTCATGATGCCGGCAGTGGGTTTGCCGTTGAGTTCAATCAGCTCGAATACGTGCCGGTGCATATGCAGGGGGTGAGAATCGTCGCTGCGATTGTGAAACACCAGCCGATAGCGGCCTCCCCGCCGGAACACGAATTCCCGCTCGTGCGGATATTCCTTACCGTTGACCAGCCAGTGATTGAACCCATGGGGCCCACCCGGCACTTTCTCAAAAACCATGTGAATGGTTTCATCCGGCGGGGGGTGCAAAGCGGGCTTGCCAAAGATCGTGTAGTCCCAGCGCGCCTTCTTGGGTGGAATCCACTGCGCGCGCGGCTGAGCCTGATTGGCGTACTCCACCACGATGCCCATTCCGGCTTGCCGCGCGGCATCGCGCAGCTCACCGAGAACCCAAACGCCCGGCAGATTCATCTCCACGATTGCATCCACGCGCTCCCCTGGGGCGATCTCAATCACATCGACGAACTGAGGCGTGGGCACGGGATTGCCGTCGAGCGCGATCACCTGAAAATGGTGACCGAATAAGCCAATGCGATGAATCTGCGAGGCGCTGGCGTTGAGCAAGTGCATCAGGACCCGCTCGCCCGGACGCACGCGCAGCGGCTCCCCTGCGCCCAGCATTTTGTCGTTAATCGAGTAAAGAGGAGCGCCGACTTCGAGCCCGTTGGGACGTTGGTCTGGCGTGGCGGGCTTTTCGGGCATCGGGTCGTCGGGATCCACCGCCATTTCGTCCTGATCCAGGCTCGTCAGATAGGGCTGCCATTCACGCAGCGCGAGAAAGACCTCTTGGTCGTAGCGCCCAGGGTCATGCGCGGGATCGATCATGAAAAAACCAAACTGGCCGGTGTAGGAGCCGCGATGCAAATCCAGCATGGCCTCGGTGTGCGAGTGGTACCAGCGCGAACCTGCGGGCTTGGCGACGAATTGATAGCGCCGGCGTCCGTGCGGCGGTACCGGAGGTGTACCTTCTTCCTCCGCTCCATCCACATCCGAGGGAACCAACAAACCGTGCCAATGCACATACTCCGGAACGTCCGTGTCGTTGACTACTTCTACGCCGACACGTTGGCCCTCTCGCACCCGCAGTAAGGGGCCGGGAATCTTGTCGCTGTAACCGATGGTGCTGATCGCGACGTGAGGAGCCAGCTCGACAATCATCGGTGCGATTCGCAGCATGAAATCCCCCGCGCTCGCGGTGGCCTTCGGTTCCGAGGCTAACATCGGATGCTGCGGTGGCGACCCCGGAGCCTCCCCAGTCGCTAACGTCCGCGCAAACGCCGGCCGCAGCTTGCCTGCCCGGGTTGCGATCAGGGTGGCCAATCCAAGTCGTACAAAATCCCTTCGGCTCATGCAAAGTTCTTGAGGGTGAATAGGGGATGTCGACGCGGGACAGGATAGCCTATCGGCGTTGCTTATTTGTTTTCCGTCGGCGGCTTTGACTCGACGTAACCCGCGGCCTTCATGCGCTTGTAGCCGGAAAATCTGGAAAAGCCCCCTCGAGGTCCAGCAGGGAAATGCCCCGAAGATAATCCGCCGCAAGCGCCGCCTGGGTAAGTTGAATTTCGGTGGCGATTTCTGCGGGGCTCAGATGCGACGGGTCGGCATCGACAAGATCGTAGCGTTCAGCGTCTTCGACGGCGAGTGCGGACTTAAGTTGAATATCGTTGAGTTTCTTCAGAATGGAATATAAAAAGCTGTTCGCTTCTATTTCCTCGCGAGACAAGAGGCCAACCAAGCCGCTCTGGTGGGCCGCGTCCCACGCAGCGGAAACAAACTCAAAAGGGCTGGTGGCCCATAGCAGAACACCAGGCAGCTGCTCCTGCGGTGTGCCAGGGTGCTGCAGCAGATACTGAAATACCAGCAGGTTGTTCTGGAGTTCAGCGGTCCCCCAGCGCCATGAAGTGGTGTTCTCGGTGAGGATTTTGTAGTTGTTTTCGCGCTCGAGCCGCAGCGCTTGTCGCAATTCGGCGAGTTGATGGCGGTGTTGGACAAATTCGACCGTTTGCTGGATGCCAACGGCGATGCAAAGACCGACGACGATGGTGGCGATATGTATGAAAAAGTCTCGCCAAGCCCGTACCGGCGCGTGGATTGTGTGCACGTCGAGCAAAGGAGACTCCTCGGCAGTGAGCTTTACGATAGCGGCTGGCCGCCATCACCGCAACATTTTCTCAGGACAGTAAGGAGGCTGACGGGCATCCTCAAGATCCACTTGAGGACTATATTTGGGTACCGCAAGGTATCGATAACAAATCTTCCCGGTGAACAGCGATCGGTCATTCACCGGGATTTGCGGATCATTCGCCGAATATCGCGTGAGCGCCTGCAGGATCGCGCCCAAGATTCCATCATTGAAGGAAACCCAGCTCTCACCAACGGAGATAGTCATGAAGAACCTGAACACCCTCTCTTCCAAACTCACTGCCTTTGCGGCCGCTCTCGCCGTGAACGCATTGGTTTTGGGCGGCCTCGGATATCTCTTCGCGCTGCAGTCTCACCCGAACATCTCAGCGATTGCTTTCGCCAAGACAATCGTTGCGCATCAGTGGCTCAGCTAGAATATCCAGCCTAACGGGGAACTCTTCGGGCATCC
>DATNKA010000808.1:0-2215 GCA_035603655.1 Candidatus Acidiferrales bacterium
GCTGAGGTCTTGGAAGAAGATGGGGAATGATCGGTGTTCATATTGGCTCCTGACAGTCCGTAACTAGGGGATAGAGGGAGTGTAAGGCGAGGAAAACATTGGGTGGTCATCCACCGACAGATACACACGTAGGAAACCAACACCTTCGCGTCAGTGACGCTCAGCCTCTCTTCTCGTTCAGCGCATCGAAAAACTCTTACACAGCACTGGCAATCTATCTACCAAGCCCATGTTTTCAGGCGCTCTTTCTAACTCCACCACAATCCCCCACGACAAGAAACAAGGTGCCCAATCTCCTCCAGCGTATCCAGCGCTAGCTCGATCTCGTTGTGCTCGAGGAACTCACTGTACCGAGCCAACAGAGTCACGTACTGCTGTTCGGAACCGTCTGGCAACGCCCTTCTCGCCCGCTCGAGTACCGTGCGGGAAGCCATCCAGCGCTTCCGGTGTTCTACGGAAAGACCAGTTGAAGTCTGGCTAGAATTTTGACCACCTGTAGCCCCAGTCTCATTGGGGCCGGCGTCGAGACAGACGCCGGCCCTCCTCCATCTTCATTATCGTCTGGAGCAACTGATAGCTCGGCAACTTCCGCTACTTCAGATCAAAAACCAACGGCCGCAAGTAGTCGTTGGGATCCACAATCCACGACACCGTGGGCCATGTCGCCTCCGGGACATTGGCGGCGCGAAGCGCGTCGAAGAATCCAACCTTCCATTCCAACGACGAACCTTCCACCGCGACGGCGGTCATATGATTCGGGATGAAATAGCGCGGCTTGAGGTGCTCAATATAGCTGACGATATCTCGCTCGCCGTTTTGGCTGTACCCAAGACTCACCACGGATCCCATCTCAAGGTCGACCGGCGCCAATTTGTCCATGATCGCCGCGAGGTTCCCGCCGACCGTCTTTCCTTTCACCATGACGCCGGGGAAACACCCGTTGACATCCTGAGGGGGTTCCGCCGGTACCGGAGGATTGGTCCCGGCGACGTTGTTAGGCAACGCGCAGCTATCAATGATATCGCCAGTTGAGTTATGCCAAACGAATTTGAACTTGTTTGCGCCGTTTACAGTGAAGACGTAGAACAGTGCGATTGGGCCACCAGGGCCTTGGCGAGACGTGGCAATGTTCAAAAACGTCGGTTCGAGCAGGGTGCCGGCTGGAAAGAGTTCGGGGTCCCGGGGATCCTGCAGATTACATGGGAATATATTGCCGTGAGTTGCTGTGGGAGTACAAACGCCGTCGACTGTCGCCGCAATGGGCACCGCATCGGGGTCGTTCACACCCGTGTTGGTTGAATGCAGGTGCTTGAAGACGCTGATACTGATGTCCGGTTCGAAGTCATTAACCCCGACGATCTCAGCACCCGGCAGCGAGCCGCGCTCGGTCAGCGTATTGCATGTCACCGTTTTCACCAGCGTGTAGCCGTTGTCAAAGTTATTGGTCGCATCGATTTTCATGTTATCGCAGGTTTCAGGCGTGGCGTAGATGACCGCGCCCGTCTCCTGCGCGATATAGGCCGCATTGTCAGCGTGATCGAAATGCCCGTGACCTAGGAAAATCGCTTCCGGCTTAAGGTCCAACAAATCCTGAATCACAATCGGTGTGCGCCCCGGCATGACCTCAAGTCGCGTCACAAAACTGTCGAGCAATACAACATGTCCTTTCATTGCAGCGGCGAACGTGGCATTCGTCAGCCACGAGAACACCACTCGATCGTCGCGCACTTTCCCGTTCGTCGCGTTCACGTTCTCAATTCCGAAAATCTTCTGTCGCGCCGCGATCATCGCAGCCGATGGCTTCGCCATCGCTTGACCCATGAGCGATCCAGCCAACAGAACTCCCCCCACCAGCATGAGTGCTTTTCGTCGCATTGGAGACTCCTTAAGCTTTAGCTATAAGTTCTTTTGACCGCCTCAGAGAGCACCGACCAGAGTTGCGCACATCCCCAAGCGCGTCTTATTGATCTTCCCGCTAAGTATGGGCGTTGCCTATCGGGCCTTTGCCCTATTAAGCCGCGTGATATGGAGTGCCACTGTCCTACACATCAACGAAGCCGTGGATGCAAGCGCCCGAAGAAAGCCGCCGCCGCGCGCTGCTAGAGCAACACGATGGCACACGCTTGCCGAATTCGATCAGCAACCTCGAACTCCGCCGCGTGGCGTTCGCATTTCGATCGCGCGCAGGTCGCATAGCAACATATGTTAGTGACTG
>DATNKA010000809.1:0-3091 GCA_035603655.1 Candidatus Acidiferrales bacterium
CCTGGCGCGCCTTGGTCTGCCGGACCTCTTCAAGAGTTTTTGCTCGCTCCACCCCTGATCCAGCCTTGGGGGTGATTCAGCCTTGAGGGTAGACATGGATGTCGGCTGGTGGTACCAAAAAGATTCCGCCAGCTGACTTTCGGACGACGACGCGGCAACTCTCCTCGCTGTGCTACCATCTACTGTTTTCCGTGGGCAATTAAGAGCTTCATTCTTTTTCCTGGGATTCGCACACGAGTCAGAGGCAGTCCGATGAAAGACACACTCGGAGTCCTTCTAGCGGGCGGCGCCGGAGAGCGCCTTTATCCTTTAACCCGCGATCGCGCCAAGCCCGCCGTCACCTTCGGCGGAATGTACCGCATCATCGACATCACTCTTTCCAACTGCCTCAACTCTGATCTGCGCCGGGTTTACATCCTGACGCAGTACAAGGCGTTGTCGCTGAACCGCCATATCCGCGAAGGCTGGAACATTTTGGGTCGCGAAGTGGGAGAGTTCGTCGAAGTCCTTCCCCCCATGAAACGGGTCAGCGATCAGTGGTATCAGGGCACAGCCGACGCGGTTTATCAGAACATCTATTCCATCGGCTCCGAGCAGCCCAAGTACGTGCTCATCCTGTCCGGGGACCACATCTACAAAATGGATTACGGCAAGATGCTGAAGCAGCATCAGGATTCCGCTGCCGATGTTACGCTGGCCACGATCCAGATCGATCTCGAGGAGACTTCCCGCTTCGGCGTTGTCGACGTCGACAAGGACGGCCGCATCAATGGCTTTGAAGAAAAGCCGGCTACGACCGCACTGCGTTCCCCCTGGAACCCGGAGAAAGTCGCTGGATCGATGGGCGTCTATCTATTCAATGCCGATGTCCTCATCCCAGTGCTGCTGAAAGATTCTGAAGATCCCGCGTCCAGCCACGACTTCGGAAAAGATATTTTGCCTAAGATGGTCGACGATTATCGCGTCTTCGCCTACGACTTCATCGACGAAAACAAGAAAGAAGCTTTGTACTGGCGCGATGTGGGCACGCTCGAGGCCTATTACGAAGCCAACATGGACATCGTTTCAGTGTCGCCGATCTTCAATTTGTACGATCAGGAGTGGCCGATCCGCACGCATCAGCGGCAGTATCCGCCGGCGAAATTTGTTTTTGCGGAGAAAGACCGGATGGGCACCGCGCTCGATTCTATCGTGTCGAACGGCTGCATTGTTTCGGGCGGGCTGGTCAAAACCTCGGTGCTGTCGCCCGACGTGCGGGTGAATTCCTATTCCGAAGTGGACGCCTCCATTTTGTTTTCGCACGTCGCCGTGGGGCGCCATTGCCGCATCCGCCGCTGCATCATCGACCGCAACGTGCATCTGCCTGAGGGCACCACCATCGGCTATGACACTGAGGCGGACCGCTCCCGTTACTTCGTTACCGATAGCGGCATCACCGTGGTCACGCGCGACTATTCGCTGTTCGAGAACCCGGTGACGGTGGATTACTTCACCAGCGAGTAGGCGAAGTTTGGCCGGCGAGGGCTTCGCCAGCTCCGGTTGGAGCGTAATATCCGCGCCGGGCGTAGACGCGTAGTTTGTGTCCGGATTTGCGGGCGACCACGGCAATCGACCGATACTCACCATTTGCTTGAAATTCCGCGGGTTTATAAGAAATGAGATACCGGCTGCGGATCACTTCCTGCAGGTCGGAGAGGCGACGGTCCAAGTCTCCCAGAGAACCCGGGAAAAGTGCAGCGCCGCCGGTTTGCCCGGCTAGGGCTTTCATGGCGCGGTCCGCGATCGTGGCATCGAGATCATCTCCGCCTGCAAAGGCTCGTGTACTCACGGTATACAGCGTCACTCCGCCACGCTCCGCACTCTCGATAGCTTCTTTCAAAGTTGCGCTGCTGGAGTTGTCCTCGCCGTCGCTGATGATTACTAGAATTTTCGCGCTGGGCTTTTCTTCCGCGATGCCAGCCAGCTTGTCGGAGGCAAACTTGATGGCGTCCCACAGAGCAGTTCCACCGCCGGGGGCCAATTGATCAATGCTCGAGGTAATGCTTGCGCCATCTGCAGTGAAATCCTGGACTAGCAGCGCGGTGTTCGCGAAGCCCACGACAAAGGCCAGATCATGCTTGTCGGTTAAAGACTTTCTCAGAAATGAGGCAGCCGCTTTCTGCTCGAAGGCAAATTGGGTTGTGATCGAAGCGCTGGTATCGATGACCAGGCCAAGCCGTAACGGGAGCTGGGACTCGTTACGAAAATTCGTAACCCCCGCCGGTGGCCTTCCCGCATCCTGAATAACCACATCTTGCCGGGTGAGATCGCTCACGGACTTGCCATGGTCGGTAGCTGCGAAAAACACCGCAACTTCGTTCACGCTACTGCGCAACAAGTAGGGGTTATTCGGCAGGGAACGGCCTGATCCAGACGAGGTCGTGCTTGCGCGGGCCGGTTCCGGACAGGGGTCACACACTGATCCTGGTTCCGGTTCCGCCTCTACCTCTGCGAGCTGGTTCTCCTGCTGCATTCGCTGCAAGACGGCTCGCGCTGCAAAGGGAATGGCGCCAGCAGCGGCATTCGGATCAACCGGCGCAGCAGTGAAGGAAATTTCGACCGGGGCAGGAGGATGATCCCGCTGATCTTTTATTTCTGCGATCATCTGTCGAGCCGCGTCGGCGAAGGGAGATGTAGGGGCTTCGGCGAGAAACATTCCCAATTCGGTTTGTGCTTGTTGGAGGTTGTCTTGCGCCTGCCATGAGGCTGCGGCAAAGTAATGCACGATGGCCGCGCCCTCGTGTTTGCGGCTGTGCACCTGTTGCGAAGTAGCGATCGCGGCGTCGTAGTCTTTATTCAGAAGCTGGGCATAGGACTGGGCGATGAACAATTGCAGATCAAGAGGCGCTAGCTTCGCTGCCTTCTGCATGGAGTCCTGAGCGAAAGCAAAATTCTTGAGGGCAAGCTGCGCCCAGCCCAGATTGAGATAGGAATATGGCAGATGGCTGTCCAAAGCCACGGCCAGGGAAAACTCAGTTTGAGCCGACTCACTCCGATTCAGGTTCAGGTACGCGGAGCCCAAAGCGTTGTGCGCGGTCACGAAACTTGGATA
>DATNKA010000810.1:0-3837 GCA_035603655.1 Candidatus Acidiferrales bacterium
AGTATTGTGCTGCGCAGCGCAGAGAGTGTTACGACCCATGCCCGGCGATGCGCGCCGGACCAGGGATTGTTGGCGATCGGGGGTGACGCGGTTGTAGCGGCTGCTGAAACGTTGCTGTCGGGCACTCTCAGCGGCTAGAGCCCCGTCTTTATCTGATCTCGGTGGTATGCCTGAAGGCATACGCTGATACGAACCTTACGTGTTTTCCGTATTGGCACAGGGATGATCTCTCGACTTATAAGTTAGTTTGAAATTACCCCCATGGTTGAGTGGTCACACATCGCGCGGCGGATTCGGGTGCCGCTGGGATTTCTTTTCGCCGCGCTTTATTTCTGGCTGGCGCAGCCCTCGTGGCGATCCTTGGCAGTGGCTGCGATTGTGGTGGCACCGGGGCTCTTGATTCGCGCCCTGGCTTCGGGGCATGTGCGCAAGAATGAAGCGCTCGCGACCTCTGGTCCTTATGCTTATACGCGCAATCCGCTGTACCTGGGATCACTGCTGATGGGGCTAGGGTTCGCGGTGGCGGCGCGCAGTTGGTGGGTGGGCATTGTGCTGGTCGTGATGTTGGTTGCCATCTATCTACCCGTGATTCGCGATGAAGAGGCGTTTCTCCGGCGGAAGTTTCCTGAATTCGAAGAATATGCGCGGCAAGTGCCGAGGATGTTGCCCAGGCTTGCGCCGCATTCGGACGCCGCGAACGAAGCTGCGGAAGGATTTTCTTGGGATTTGTATTTGAAGCATCGCGAGTACAGAGCGCTGCTGGGAGCGACGGCGATGATGGTGGCGCTCATCGTTAAGATGGGGCTTTCGCGGAATTAGGGGGACGAGAACAAAAAATGTGGCAGATGTTGAGAAGGCTGAGCAGGGAGAGAAACCACTTGCAGGGGTGCGGGTAGAGCAGGTGCAAGCGGTTCCTTGGCTTGGCTCAGGATGCCAGGGCGGTGGTGATTATTTTTGCGCCACCAATTCTCGCGCGCGGCTCAACTCCGGACGCGTGGAATTTGATCCATCGCAAACTTTCAGAAGCAGAGCATAGTACTCCGAAGCGTCACTCTGCTGGCCAGCGGCTTCGGCGGCGCGGCCGGCGCCGTAGAGGCCATCGAAGCGGTTGGGATGGAGTTTGAGATCCGTCTGATATTCGGCTAGCGCCTGCTGTGGTCGCTTCGCTTCCAACAGGATGTCGGCGATCATTTCGCGCGCCGGCGTGCCTTCGGGTTCGTCGCCCAGCGAATCTTCCTTGGCGGCGATGGGACGCAGTGCCTCGACGGCATCGTCATCCTTGCCCTCGGCGAAGGCCAGCCAGGCCGCGGCTACTTTGCGATCATCTTCGACAGCCTCGGCAAAATCGGATTTCTCGGCCACTCGCTTTTTATGAATCCGCTCGATCTCTGCGATATCCTTGCGCACGTCGTCGGGCTTGTGCAGATGCGCCGACCCGATCGCCCGCGCCCAGTAAATCATCGAATATTCCGCAGTCCCCGCAACGTCGGTGGCAGGCAGCGCCGCGGCGGTGGGCCAGTCGTGCATCTCAATCGGATAGAGCGCGCTGAGGTGCGCCAGCGAGGCGGCGTGCGGATCGTATCCTTTGCCGTACATATCGTCTTTCTTGTTGGGCATGGCGCGGATCTCTTCGATCAGAGCTTTGGCGTCAGCATCGCGTCCGCTCTGCATGTAGGCGTAGAAGAGGAAATCCATGGCGTGGAACTGATGGCCTTCACCGCCCATGTGCATCGCGGCAGTTTTGCGGGTGGCGGCTATCGAGGCCAGGTTGGAGTTTATGTCATCCTGCCAGAGGCCGACGCGAGCGAAGATGTGCGAAGGCATATGCAAGGCGTGCGGGGCTGAGGGCGCGATTTGCGCGTAGCGGCGAGCGGCGGGCAGGCCGAGTTGAGCAAGCTGCGGCTTGTCGTAGCTGTGGATGAGGTAGTGGGCCACGCCGGGATGGTCAGGTTCGGTGGCGAATAATTTTTCCAGGATCGCGGCCGCCTGTTTGCGGTGAGCAAACGTTGCATCGTCATGCGGCTCGGACGCAAGCAGCGATAGCGCATAGAACACGGTCGCTTCATGATCGTCGGGGTAGGACTCGTAGACCTTCTCCATCGCCTCCGAGTAAGCCTTGGCCCGAGCTTCATGGTTGAGCCTTTTGGAGTCGCTGTAGAAAGCTGCCATGGCCGCGATATATGCCTTCTCGCGCGCCGTGGCCGGTCCGTCTGTGGTTTTGGCTTCGTGAACTTCGTCGAGGCCGCGTTGCACAACCTTGGCGTCGGGGTTGTTCCAGAGCTGGTGCCACAGGCTCATGGCGATTCCCCAATGCGCCATGGCGCAGCGCGGATCGTCGACTGCAATCCGCGTGAATTCTTTTTCCGCCTCTTCGTACCAGAAGGAATGCAACAGGGCTACGCCGCGCTCGAACGGCTTCTGCACTGATACGGCGCACGAAACCGGGAAGGTCACGGTTCCCAGTTGAGACGCGGTTAACTCTTCATGGTGATGAGACTGATCGTCATCGGCAAATGCGGCCCCAGCATGAGCCAATGCGACAAGAGACCAACAAAACAGCAGCCACACAATTCGTTTCATGAAAAACCCCGTGAGAGGTGAGTTTAGCCGCGCCAGGGATCGCTGGTCAAAAGCATGCCGGCTTGGGCGTTTAGAATGGCAGGTCGTGGGCGGGCCAGCCGATCATGGGTGAGTACGCCAGGTTCCGATAAGGGGTGTCAGTACTACAACGATATGTACGCTGGCGTACAGAGTTAAGTTCTGGTACACTTCGCGGACAATCGGAGTTGGGTAGCATCACGGAACCTTGGGTGTGTTTTCATCCGGCGAATTCTTATCGCGGGAACGGATCCACGCAGCCACTGCATCTACCCAGCCCGCGGGGAGTAGCCATGGATTTGCGCCCTGGGCCAGAGCAGCGCCGCGCGCTTGAGGATCAGACGTGCGGGATGCGGCGCGCCCTGCACGATAACCAAGACTGGTATCAAGATCTGGTGGAGCACAGTCACGATCTCCTGTGCATCCACGACCTTGCGGGACGGCTGCTGTTGGTTAATCCCGCTCCCGCGCGCGCTCTGGGTTATACCGTTGAAGAACTGCTGCAGATCCCGATGCGGGACCTTGTTCCTCCGGAGTTCCGCCCGCAGTTTGATGCCTACCTCAGCGAGATCGAACGCACTGGCGAATCTCGGGGATTGTTGGCCGTGATGACGCGCTCCGGACAGCGGCGAATCTGGCAATATTACAACACGTTGCGCACCGACGGTGTGGCCGCGCCTATCGTGCGCGGCATTGCCCACGACGTTACCGAGCAAATGCGGACAGAAAAACTGCTGCGGGAGACGGGCGAAGGACTGCTTTCCGAAGTACGCAAGAGCGATCGGACCATCCGCAAGCTGGAACTGTTTCGAACCCTCCTCGACCACAGCAACGAGGCCATAGAAGTGGTGGACCCCGAAACCCTTCGTTTTATCGATGCCAACGAAAAAGCCTGGTCAGGCTTGGGATACAGCCGCGAAGAGATTCTGTCGCTGAGAATTTTCGATGTCGATCCCGAGATCACGCAAACGTCGGTCGCAAAGGTGAAAGAGGAATTACAGAGGTCCGGATTCCTTGTGATGGAAAGTATTCACCGTAGAAAGGACGGATCCACTTTCCCGGTAGAGGTCAGCATGAAATGGGTTCACCTGGAGCGGGACTATGTGGTGACCATCGTCCGCGACCTCACGGAGCGCAATCAGGCCGAGAAAAGACTGCGCGAATACGAGAGAGTAGTGGAATGCCTGGAAGAAATGATCGTGGTCATTGACCGCGATTATCGGTACGCGATCGCCAATC
>DATNKA010000811.1:0-5518 GCA_035603655.1 Candidatus Acidiferrales bacterium
TCCTCCATACACCAGCCACGGGTCATACTCAGGCACGTAAACAACCTCCGGGTCGGCGGGTTCGATCACAATGGTCTGCCCCTGCTTACTTACTTTCTCTTGCGACGTGCTTTTCAAGTTGCCCGCCTTCTCCGCACGGTCACGCATTACTTGAACAGCGTTCATCACGTCCTGCTGTTGGTTGACGTAAGCATCGCCCAGTGACGAGGTCCAGGACAGATTTTTGTCCATGTTGGCGAGCACCGAAGGAAATTCCACGAGGGCCTTCACACTGGGATCCCAGGGCTGCTGGTCGACTTCTTTGCCGAGTTGTTCACCCTTAAGATCGCCATGTTGCTGCAGCCACCGGTCGGCTTCCACAACTTGATCAGGATAGGTTGCCGCTGCCAGGATCTGTGCCACCAGCGCATCGGGATACAATGCGATCGGCGCGACCAGTTGCTGCAACTGTTCCGGCGTCTGCGGCGCAGCCTGGACCGGTGACTGCTGCGCGGCCTGAGTCGCCGGCGGGGCGGCGGACTGGTCTGCCTGAGCGGCGAACCCCTCCGGCACGGTGGCCAACCCAAGACAACCAGAAAGCAAGAGTGACAAACTTTGTTTTAGAAGCCTCACAATTAAGTCTCCCGCGGCGGCGCCACATCACGAATCACGGCTCCGCCAGTTCCATCGTTATCAGCCGGCCAAGTTAGCGGCCCTTCGACCCGCGAACCGCCCAAGCGTGAGCGGACACGCCGGATGATCGCATTGACAGGCGATTTCCAAATCATCGCTGCCCGCGTCACGACACGTTTCTCCGCAGTATTCGTCTCCGTCTGCTACATCGCACAGGCACGGGATGTGCGCGCACTTTTTCATACTTTTGTTCGCCATACGATTCCTTCCTTCCAGGTATCTTTTATCCGCTAGCATTGCGACTCTTGACGTAGCCCGTTCGCCGTATAACCAGAGCGACTTCGAGTGAACTCGCTCGCTCACCCTAGGTAGTCATCTTCTGCGGTCACGTCATCTCGACTCATTGCATGCAGATCTCCAAACCTCACCTCGCTGGCACAACATTTTCCAAAGGTTTTATGGTTCAGCAATACAACACCGTGAAGTCTCAAGCGTCGGCAGGCCGATATCGTGTCGGTATTTGGACGGTCCCGAGGCCCGGGCCTTCTGACCGAATGGAGGTCCAAGTAAACGGAGGATGCCAAAGCCTTTAGGTGGATGGATCTACTGCTTTATTGGCCCTCTTTTTAGTTTTTCTTGACTGGAACACAACGTGCACTGCTTATGTCAGAAAGTGAAACCAGATGGAAGCGCAAGTATTCACATGCGCAAGTTCGCCTTTTGTGCCGGTCGCCATCGGTTTTTTTGGCTTAGGTACCGGCTACTTCATCTGGGGTGGTCAGGCCTCATTTGGTTTTCCGAAGGCCAGTCCCGATGTCAACCGGACGCTTGGCTTATGGGGATTCTGAATGCCGGGGTTCATGCAATTTCTCACAGGTCTCTATCTGTTGACGGGACTGACCTCGTCCAACGTGTTCGGCAAAGCGGCGCCTTTGTACATGGCGGGCCTTCCGTTCACGGCTTATGGCATTTGGCTGGTTCGCGATGTCCTACCGGCGATATATCGATTCCAGCGCCCAGCCGGATGGTTCGATGGCGATAGCCTTCCTGTTTCTCAGCATCCTCGAAGTCGACGTTTTTCGGCGTACCGGGACAACCCCGTAATGCTTATCTTTGTCGGCCTGACCTTGATCTATGCAATTGAAATTCCTGCGCGCCTACTGTCGTGGACTCCGGGAGGCCTCCTGGTAGGGCTGTTCCAATTCATTACTGGTGTCTGGCTGATGTATTGCACCTACGCCATGACCGTAGATTTGGCGGGGGGCGCCAAAGCGTGGGTTTAGAAAGTGCTTCCACACATTACTCGGACGAGCGCTCCAAAAGTTCTGTCCGAAGCGCGTGATGACTTGACGTATGGCCCCTTTCCGTATTTCGAGGTTCGCTGCCCGGCCGCAATTGGGTGTTGGGCTGCGGTATGGAGCAGCTATTATTTTGGTCGCAGCGGCGCTCGGAACCGCTCTGATCCTGCGCCAGGAAAACTTACCGCATCCGTTCATCTCCTTTTCCTTCGCGGCAATTGCCATCGCTTTCTGGTATGGCGGGACGGGCCCAGGCCTACTGGCTCTCTCGCTCTCTTGTTTGGCGATGAGCCATTTCTTCATTCCTATCAGGCTCAGCGATCCTTCTTCGGAATCCTACATCCTTATTTACGGAATATTCGGCCTCTTGGTGATCTGGTTCAGTGCTTCACACCGCCGTGCAAAACGATTGCTCACCGCAGCACGCGACGATCTCGAAATAAGGGTCGCAGAACGAACAGGTGAACTCACCGGAGCTAACGAACAGTTGCAAAGCACCCAGGCCGAACTGCGAGGCGAGAAGGATCGGCTGAAGCTCCTCCTTGATCTGAATAACAGCATGGTCTCGAAGCTGGAGCTGCGGGATCTCCTTCGTGTCATTTCCGCGAGTGTGCGGCAGATGATGCTGTGCGATTGTGTGGGCGTCAATCTGCCGGATCCGGAAACCGGGGAACTGAAGCTGTATGCCCTCGATTTTCCGGATGCCAGGGGATTTCTTCGCGAAGGAGCGCTGCGTCGGCCTGACTCGCTTGCTGCAAAAGTGTTCGACACAGGCCAGCCTTCCGCGTTCAGCCTTGGGAACGGACCACTGCCAAATCCAGAGACCGACGTAAAGCTGTACAAAGCCGAAGGCCTACAATGTTCGTGTTGGCTGCCCTTGATCAGCCATGACCGGGGGCTGGGCGTTTTAGAACTTTCCCGGCTCAGAGCAAATCCCTTCTCCCAGAATGACGTCCACTTTCTCATGCAAGTTGCGAGTCAGGTGGCTATTGCAGTGGAAAATGCACTGGCCTACGGCCAGATATCGGAACTTACAGACAAACTTGCTCAGGAAAAGCTTTACCTTGAGGACGAGATTCGTACCGAGGCTAATTTCAAGGAGATCGTCGGCAAGAGCCAGGCGCTGCACCGCGTCCTAAAGCTCGTGGAGACTGTGGCCCCAACCGGATCCACGGTACTGATTTGCGGCGAGACGGGTACCGGCAAGGAACTGATCGCTCGCGCTATCCACGACCTGAGTTCGCGCAACTCAAAAACCTTCGTGAAGCTGAACTGTGCCGCCCTCCCCGCTGGATTGCTGGAGAGCGAACTGTTTGGCCATGAAAAAGGCGCGTTCACGGGCGCCGTCGCAAAGCGCATCGGGCGCCTGGAACTTGCAAACCATGGCACGCTGTTTTTGGATGAGGTCGGGGAGATTCCACTTGAGTTGCAGCCGAAGCTTCTGCGCATCCTGCAGGAGCGTGAATTTGAGCGGTTGGGGGGCACACGGACCATTCAGACCGATGTGCGTTTGATTGCGGCAACAAATCGGGACCTTGCTGCCATGGTGGAAAATCAGAAGTTTCGTCCTGATCTTTTCTTTCGGTTGAACGTATTTCCCATTCAGGCTCCCCCGTTACGCGAACGATCTGAGGACATTCCACTCCTGGTTCGGCATTTTGCTGAGAAGTTTTCCCGCCGCATGAACCGGAGAACGGAAACCATATCGTCGGAGACCATGAATGCTCTTTGCCAATACCCCTGGCCCGGCAACATTCGAGAGTTGCAGAATGTCATCGAGCGGGCAGTCATCCTGTCGTCCGGGCCAAGCTTAAAGGTACCGGTCGCGCAACTGCATCCTCGCTCAATTCCAGTCAGCGAAGACGCAAGTTCCAAGCCCACAAGACGCAGGCCCGTCCGCAGTATTCTCGCCGAAGTCGATCGCAATCAAATCGTCCAGGCCCTGCAGGCAGCAGGTGGACGCGTTGGCGGACGAGATGGCGCCGCCGCCCGCCTCGGACTCAAACGGACTACGTTCATCACACGGATGAAGAAGCTTGGCATCGAGCCGAATCAAGCGTCGGAACGCAAAGTGGACAGCACCGACACTTCCGACACCTCCGAAGCCTCGATCTTGCAGGACTCGCCACTCGGTCTAAATTATTCAAAATAAAGTTTTTGCATCCAGGCCGCGTCTGCTCCAGGTTTGGCATCCGCCTTGCCTTTATCCAAAGTGTGAAAAAAAAAGAACGTGAAGTGGAAATACAAAACTTTATTCAAGGAAATGAACCAAAATGAAAATCAATAAGAGTTATATCGCAGTCGGTTTGATCATTGCTCTCTCCCTCTTCTTCGGGCTCACAGCTCATGCTGATGAGACTGACGAATCCACCACAATCACTTTCAGCCAGCCGATCCAGATCCCGGGTCGGGTATTACCTGCCGGGACCTATGTATTCAAGTTGTTGGCGGGCACTGATGATCTAAATGTTGTTCAGGTCTTCAATGCGGACAGAACTGTCCTCTATGCAAGCCTTCCGACGATCGCAACTGACCGTCCGGAGCCAACCGACCATACCGTGGTCACATTGGCGGAACAGGGAGCTGGACAACCGGATGTCCTGCTGAAGTGGTTCTATCCTGGCCGTGAAACCGGGAAGGAATTCCTATATCCCCAACAGAAAGAGAAGGAGCTAGCGCAAGACAAGCAACAGACTGTCATGGCCACTCGCCCGACGGTATCAAATTCTGATGCTACCAGAGCTGGCAACTGAAGCCCGGCTTGCGCACGTCAGGGCTTGGGTTCGAGGACTCGGGCCCGCACGCGCGAGAAATCGACAGAGGAAGGCAGATTGATATGAATCACAACATAATTCTCCACATATCTGACCGAGCCAATAGTAGCAATTCGGCATTAGCTGCGCTCACGGAAGCAGGCTATGAGATCGTCAGCACAAACAGCGCTACCGAAGGCGTCGCCCTGTTCTACATCATGCCTTCAGTCGCGGCCGTCGTGCTCGACAACCCGGCGAGAGAACACGCCAGCTTTGACGTAGCGCAGAGCCTAAGGGCGATTCGCCCACGCGTGCCCGTGATGCAGCGATGTGGTGACCAGATTGACCGCTACCCCTCATGGGCGGATGAGTGCGTGGGCACAGATAAACTTACCTCCGAGTTGCAGCATTTGTTGACCGCGGAGCCGGTTGTCTCTTAGCGACGAATCTCTGAGTGCACTCTACAATTTGATCCGAAAAATTTGAGTCCCCTGCGCGCGGCCCGACGACACTGGTAGTAGAAGGCCGAATTTCCTTCCCCCGAAATCCTCAGCTTCCATGCGCGCAATGAGCGTAAAATCTCTTTGGATAAACCACAGCCGCTTGCCCGCATCCGGCGCGGAGCACCGATGCGACGCTTGTCGGAGGAGGACCGATGGATCCCACTTATGATCGCGTGCAGTCGCGTGGAGGAGCGCCTCTTGAGGCCAGCCAACCCATTCGGTTCGCGGGCTCGGTGCTTGACGCACAACGTCACGTCTGTGCCTTTTTTCATAACCCCGACGAAGAATACCGCGTGCTGCTTCCATTCATCAAAGACGGGTTCGAGCGGGGCGAGAAGGCGTTCCACATCGT
>DATNKA010000812.1:0-3410 GCA_035603655.1 Candidatus Acidiferrales bacterium
GGGAAACGCTGCGCTTTCTCGCGGTAAACACTGCCGCCGTGCGCAAGTACGGCTATTCGAGGGATGAATTCCTGGCCATGACCCTCAAAGACATTCGCCGGCCCGAGGATGTTCCCGCCCTGCTCGAAACTATGAAAACCCTCGGAGAGGGACATGAGAACAGCGGAGCCTGGCGCCATCAACTAAAGGACGGAACCGTTATCGACGTAGAAAATACTTCTTACGCTCTGACCTTCTTGGGCCGAGCCTCGCGGGTCGTGGTTGCGGTTGACGTTACCCAGAGAAAGCGAGATGAAGCAGAAAAGCGCAAATTCACCGAGAAGTTAGCTGCCAGCAATCAGGAATTGGAGCTTCGTAATCGCGAGGTCGAACGCGCCACCACGCTGAAGAGCAAATTTCTAGCCAGTATGAGTCATGAATTGCGGACCCCATTGAATGCCATTGTTGGATTTTCAGACTTGCTGGCAGAGGAAACGCCGGGGCAGCTCAATCAAAAACAGAAACGTTTCGTTAATCACATAAAACAAGGCTCAGCGCATCTACTTCAGTTGATCAATGACATCCTGGACCTATCCAAGATCGAGGCTGGACAGCTGGAACTGCGCTTCGAGGATTTTCTGGTGAAAGATGCCTTACCGGAAGTTCTTTCCACCATTCATCCGCTGGCTATGGCTAAGAACATCCGGGTTGAGCAGAGAGTAGAGTGCGAGTCTATCGTTAAGGCAGATCGCGTCCGCTTTAAGCAGATCCTGTACAACCTGCTCAGCAACGCTGTGAAGTTCACACCCAACGGCGGCATTGTCACTATCGAGTGCGTAGACTACTGGGACTTTGTAAGCGTGTCCGTGACAGATACGGGGATAGGTGTCAGACCTGAAGACCAGAAGGTCATTTTCGACGAGTTCCGGCAGATTGAAGGTAGTGCTGATACCGCCCATGAAGGTACAGGCTTAGGGCTTGCCATCACGAAACGGCTGGTTGAGCAACAGGGAGGCCAAATCTCAGTGGAAAGCGAATTGGGAAAAGGCAGCCGGTTCACCTTTACTCTTCTTGCGGCCGAGCCCGCTTCCAGGGTTCACCCAGCTGAAGAACCAGCAACAGCCTCCGTTGGTTCAGGTCGTCTCACTCCCCTGGTGCTCATAGTGGATGACGAAAGCTCGGCCCGGGAACTTCTGGCCAGCTACCTGGAGCCTCAATACCGAGTTGCAATGGCGGAGTCAGGAATCGAAGCTCTTAAGAAAGCCGAACAACTGCGTCCGGACGCCATCACCCTGGATGTACTGATGCCTGGCAGCACTGGCTTCGAAACCTTGGCAGCGCTTCGGAAAAACCCCGAAACTGCTGCCATTCCGGTCATCATCCTATCCATCGTGGATCAAAGGCAGGTCGGCTTGGCCTTAGGTGCTGCCGACTATCTCATCAAGCCGGTTCGCAAGCCCGCCCTGCTGGAGGCGATTCGAAGGCATGTCCCCTCGCCTGCCGACGACGATTCGTCCATCCTTCTGGTAGACGATGACCCCAAAGCTCTGGAGTTGCTAGAAGAGGCCTTGCGCTCTGCCGGATACGAAACTCAGGCTGTCCGCAGTGGTGCACGAGCTCTGGAGGTTCTTGCTAACAAGGTTGTAGGGGCAATTTTGCTTGATCTGCTGATGCCCGGCATGGACGGGTTTCAACTCATTCGCCATGTTCGACAAGAACCAGCCCTAAAGGAACTCCCCATTCTAGTCATGACAGCGAAAAATCTCAGCCCGGATGAGATTGCTCTTCTGACACGGGAAACACAGGGTCTCCTGAAAAAGAGCGGGTCGTGGAAGCAGGAACTCATTGCCGAAGTTGGCAGAGTGGTTCGGGGCTACAAGCGCGCAAAATCTGCGGGGCATGCATGATTACGGTTCTCGTTGCCGAAGACAATGCTGTCAATCGAGAATTGATCCGCGAGTTGCTGGAATTGCGCGGATATACGGTTCTTGAAGCATGCGACGGCCAGGAAGCGCTTGGCATAATAGAAAGGGCTCAACCAGATCTGCTGCTGCTGGATATCGGCATGCCGGTATTGGATGGATTTGCAGTCGTACGTCGAATCCGCGAGAGTCCTCGAATCGCACGATTGCCGATTGTCGCGGTCACAGCCTATGCCATGCAAGGAGATCGGGAGCGGATCCTTGATTCAGGATTTGATGGCTATTTGTCGAAGCCGATCAACCCATCCTCTCTCACCGAGGAACTCAATCGCCTGCTTACTAAGCAAGCCATTTAGCCCCCACATTCGGATCGGCCCGATGAGAAACAAGGTGAAGGAAAAGCTTCCAACGCAGTCGGCAGTGGAACCTAGACCAACCAGATGGACTCAACCTAGCGGTCCATTTTTTCGACTTCAGCGATAAATTGCCGAATCGATTCCTGACATTGCGCACTTACTTTGGTGAATTGGATCCCTTGCCGCTGCTCATTTGCCCACACGACGATACCAGCCCCATCGACGGTCACTGCCGAGACTGGTAATTGGAATGACAATCGGACGGTGTCTTTAGCTTGTAGGCCGCTCACTTCAACCTGCATTCCTCCATGACTGAGATTCCAACTCACTCCGCGCAATGTTCGCGAGCCCACCGTGCAGGTGACATCGGCATGGAGTGGGGCGCGCGTATACTTGCGTCGATTCTCAACCATTCCCGCGCTCACCATGCGGAACAGAGCACCAAGCTTGTGCTTGTCCACAGGCTTCTGGAGATAAAAGGTGGCTCCGATCGCGAAGGCAGCTTGCATGGTTTGTCTCTCCTCACGGCCAGTAACGATGACGATGGGAGTGGATTTATTCCATGGCGACTTGCGGATAAGGCGTGCAAGGTCGAAACCATTCAGGTTCGGCATTTCCAAGTCCAGAAAAATTCCATCAAATTTTTCCTGATTGACCACTCCAACAGCTTTTTCGCTATCACTAATAGACCGCACTTCGGCCTTTAAAGATGTAAAGACCTCGGTCATTAGCTCCAGGTTCGCGAGGTCATCCTCTACCACGAGTACTTTTAGTGGTTGCATGCGATTCCCTTCATGTGTGGCGGATCCTCATACCATAGATCGCCGATGCCATTTGCGAAACGTGACGCTTTTCCTTTTCCATTACACATACTCAACCATACATCTGATTGTCCGAGAATGAACGAGCGGCACGATCGCTGTCTGATCTAAAGTGCACTGCGATGGCAGGTACACACGGCGCCGTCCATAAGTGTCCAGAGATCGGCGCAATCTTACTTGAGTGTTGGGCGCGCTTTCTTCCAACACACACATCGTACAATGAATAGCCCCGGATGTCCGATCGTTGCTCCCACATATCCGCGGTCTCATTTCTCCGCAGTCATCCGATTGGTCGGTGCTGTGGTGAACTGGTACACCGCGCTCGTTGCCGG
>DATNKA010000813.1:0-7082 GCA_035603655.1 Candidatus Acidiferrales bacterium
GTCCAGCTTGATATTTCCTGCCACCTCACTGAACGTGGGATGCCAATCAATGTCCATCACCAATACGTCGAGCGGAGTATTGTGTGTGTGAAATTCCTGGATGAGTTGTTCAAATTCCTGGTCCGTGTAGGACCAATAACGCGACCACCACGTACCGAACGCAAAGCGTGGCGGCAATGGAATTTTTCCTGCGACCCGCGTGAAGTCATAAAGGGCGCGTTTGTAATCGTGCCCATAGCCGAAAAAGTACCAATCCTGCCGATCGCCTGCGGGACGCAACATCACCCACGGCCATGGACTTTGCTGCCCTTGCGTGAAGGCAAAGTCGGTTGAGTCGAAGAGCGCCCGATTGCTGTCGTCAATCACCGTCCAACCGTCGCGCGAGATCAGCCCGGGCTCGAGCTTTATGGAGCCGCGGACGGTGTCCAGAGTGCGCGCCGTACCCAGAAGATTGCCGGTGTCTTCGGTTCCGGGCTTCCACACAATCTTCTTCTCGCCGAGATTCAACGCGATACTGAGATCATCGGCGGTGAATTTCCCATTCGAGTTTGCGGGCGCATAAACCAGCGTCAGCGCACTTGTTTTGATCTCGGTTTGGCCTGCGGGATTGGTCTCGTGAGTAAATTCCGGAACAGGTAACTTCCGGTTTAGAAAAGCCAGAGATGCATGATCTTCAAACTTCCCATCCGCGACCCACTCCATGCGAATAAGCTGCGGCGCTAAAATGCTGAACCGCGCCGAGCCTACCGTAACAATAGCTCGCGGATCGGCGACAGGATCATAGTGACCGGGCGCGTTGCTCGCAGTATCCGCACCGACAGCGAGTGCAGAAGCTGCCAAAAACATGGCCAGCGCGAGAATCGAGGAACGGCGCCGAAGGACTCTAATGGGCATTGATCGGTTTGGTTCCTGGCAGCGCACATCCATCGTTCGTGCCGCGCAATTCGGATTGATGAACGGGATTTTCAGGCGCAAAGTGGCCTCTCTCTTTGGTCCAAGACTTACCTGCTTGCTGACTAGAGTGCCCGGCAGGTTTTGAACCTGCCAGGCATTTTTCGCACCTTGGAGGACAGGCACGGGCCTCGCTAGAAATAAAACTTGGCGCCGAACTGCACGGTTCGCGCGGGATAGGCTGCGGTTATCGTCCCGAAATTGCTGTCGCCCAGGTTGGTGTCTGGTTCAAAGAAATCCGGATGATTCAACGCGTTGAACATCTCGAAGCGGAATTGGAATCGCATGGATTCCGTCATCTTCCACCACTTTTGGATTCCCATGTCCCAGTTGAAGTACCTGGGTGCGCGGAGGTTCGATAGAAAACGTGGAGCATCGCCGAATGTGAAAGCCGGGGGCTGTACGAATGCCGCCGGATTAATCCAATTCGTAAGCGATTGATCTTGGGGAACCGGACTTGTTCCCGGCACCAGGTTAGGCCTCTGATTGAAGCCGAAGCCACCCGTATTGTTTGTCGCTGGATTGATGGAAAGGGGCAATCCAGATTTCGCTGTTAAGATTCCACTCCATTGCCATCCCCCGAGAACCGCATTCAGCGGCCGATTCCAACTGTGGCCAAATTGTTTTCCAGCGCCGAAAGGCAACTCATAGTTGTAACTGACCACAAGGCTTTGGGGAGTGTCGGTAACATCCACCGAGCTCTCGGCCGCGAGATTATAGGAATTCCGCACCGAGCTTCCAGTACCTGGGAACGCCCAGCCGGAATTGCCTTGCACATTGTCCATGAATTTCGAGTAAGTGTAGGAAACGTTCAGGTCGAGGCCGGAATGCCAGCGGTGAGTGTAGGTCGCTTCCAACGCGTTGTAGTGTGAACCACCGGCAGCAGGCTCGGCTTCAGTTACGCTGCAGTATTCGGGGAAGCGTCGCAGCAATTGACCCATCGGAACTGTTGGCTGGTCCAATCCGCAGCCACTCGAGGTTATGTGCCCGAAGAACGGATTCGCGACTTGGTTGAAAAGCTGATTGCCCAATGCCAGATCCGACGCCGGCATCTCATTCCATTCCAAGTATTGCGCAAGCACGTGTACGCCGTGATTGCCCACGTAGGTGATGTCGAGCAGGTCGTTATTGGTGAGTGAGTATTGGACTCCTGTCATCCATTGTTCGACGTAGGGAGAGTGGCGGACCGGATCGGTCACGGGATTCAGCCCAAATCCAACGTCGGTCAGGGAACCTTGCGAATTACCGGTAGGCGCTACTTCGCCATTAGGAAAAGCGCTCTGGCATGGCGTTGACGTGGCACCGCCGCTGCAAGTCAATCCCGCGTTTCCGCTGAGGGTCGTAAAAGGATTCAACCCGCTGTTCAGAGTCGTGACCCAGGGCGTCGATTGCAAGTAACCAATGTTCGGTCCTGGACCATAGTAATTCGGGACGAAAAACACTCCATAACCACCCCGCCACACCAACTTGTCATGCAACTGATAGGCGGCCCCGATTCGCGGAGCAAAATTCTTGTAAGGCGTATTGTACAGACCGCGGTTGCTGCCGGAATTGAAGACAAGTTCTCCGGGATAGTTCGCTCCAACTGCAGCGCTGATCGGATTGGTGGCGCTGAAATTGAAGTACTCCTGCGCGTTCGTCCTTTCGGTTGGCGCGGTTTGGACTTCATAGCGAAGGCCCAAATTGAGTGTGAGTTTGCGCGTCGCCTTCCAATCATCCTGCAGATACCAGCCGAGCAGGTGCTTGTCGGTCGCAGGAAACTTGTTATAGCCGGTGAAATCATTTCCGCTGCCTACGCCCATGAGGAACGAGGCAAAGCCGTCGCCCGTGTTCGCGGTTGCGTTTTGTGGATCCGGACCGGCTGTGGAAGTAGTCTGGAATTGCAGGACAGTGTTCGCATAGTGGCCTCCATCAAGCCGAGCCCACACGTCCATGAATCCAAAGCTCAACTGATGCTTCCCGTGCATTTTTGTAAGATCGACTGAACTGGTCCACAAAGTTTGCGGTGCGATGTAGTTGTCGAGGCCCGCTTGTGCCCCGAGGTACGCATAGCTTTGTGGCTGGATCTCAGGAAAAGACGGTGCTATTCCGTCGACAAAAGATGGCAGGCCGAGGGTGGAAGATTTGAACCCGAAGCTTTGCGTAACCGACTGTTCGACATGGCGGTTAACGCCGAGGTTGGCGTTCAGGGCAAAGGTCGGACTGAAGATATGGTTATAACCAAGAGTCACGCTGTAGCGGTTATTCGGGGCGACGTCGCCCGGTCCCGCCGGATCGGAAGCTCCGTAATAGGTGGGGTAGTTTATTTTCTGCTCGTATTTCTGCGACCACCGCCCGTAGATTCGATCGTTATTCGAAAAGTTGTAATCGATGCGGCCTGAGTACTCGTTGGAATGCGCGGCTGCCGACGATGCGGCGGTGAAATTGTTGATCAAAGCAGAAGTCGTTGGCGCCGGCCAATAGGAGCCGGTTGCAATCTTCGAAGCGATGCTATCCATGAGAGCGAGTGGCACGAGGTTGGTACCACCCAGGCCGGTTTTGATGTTGCCGGAAACCGGATCTCGAATAAATTCGGTCGTTGCTCCGGCGGGACAATGAACAGCGTCGCCGGTCATAGTATCCACCCCGCCACACGTGACTTGTCGCGTGCTGAAAGGATTGTAGATTTCTCCGTTATAAATTGGTCTGCCTAAGTAGTCAGTTCCCGCCTGCCCGCCAAGCAGCGCCGAGAAATCTCCAGTTCTTTCTGAAGTGGTCGGCATGGTGGCGAGAAACGTCGCCGGCGTGCCTTGCCTCAGACCCTCGTAATATGCGAAAAAGTATAGTTTGTTCTTGATGATTGGTCCGCCAATCGTCGCGCCAAACTGGTCGCGGTGAAAGGCAGGTTGATTCTGGTTGTTGAAGTAGTATCTCGCGTCGTAAGCGCTGTTACGGTAAAAGCCCCATGCGTCTCCATGGAAGTGGTTTGTGCCGGACTTGGTCACAACATTAATGACATTGCCGCTGCTCCATCCATACTGCGAGGTGAAGGCGTTGGTCTGAATCTTGAACTCTTGCACATCGTCAACCGAAGGAACGTAGATCACGCCTCCCCAATCGACGCGGGTGTCCCAGCTGCCATCGAGCAGATATTCTGCGGTGTCGAAGAAGGTGCCACCAAAATTCAGGAATGAAATGTCCTGGTCCGCGCTTCCGGAAATCCCGGGCGCTCCTACGACCTGTTCTTCCGCCGTATTGCTGACCGAAGAATTCAGCTCAGCCAAGCTGATCACGTTGCGCAGGTTCAAAGGAAGTTCAACAACCTGTCTGGCAGAAACATCGGATGCGATGTTGGCATTGTCCACATTCAGAAGGGGTGCTTGTGCGCTGACCTCGACGGATTCCGTAGCCGAGCCAACCGTCAAGCGCACATTTTGTTCAGAGGTCTGGCCAGCTTCCAAACTGATTCCCTGCTGCCTGTATTTCTTGAAGCCGACGGCGTTTACTTCCAAGATGTAGACGGAGGCAGGCAGCAACGTGAAAGTGTAGAGTCCGCTGTTCTGGGTAGAATATGTGCGGACGATTCCGTTTTGGGGACTTGTAAGCGTGACTTTTGCGCCGGTCACACTTAAACCGGTCGGATCGCTGACGCTGCCGCTCAGCGTGGCTGCGATCTGCTGGTTTTGGCCAAACGATGGATTGCCGACCAGCAGGAAAAGAGCGAGCGCGCCCAGTACGAAACTCGTCCGCGAAGAACGTTCACTGATTGACATAACCGCGTCCTCCTAAGTTTTTGCGATCCCAACCTACCTCGAGCCAGCGCAGCGGCGCCCCCGATCGAAACTTGCAACAGTCAAGCGGTACATATAGAGAATCCCAAACACAAACACGGCATAATCGTGTCCGCTAGGCTGTTGAGCAAGGGTTTACGAGATAAGAAGGAGCGATAAGAGGGACAATCGTCCAACCTGCCTGTTCTGCTCTTATTTTCAGTAGTTTGTGAACCGGTAAAGACTGACGAGAAGAGTTCTCGCCCCCGCGTTTTACGGTTGCATTCCCCAGCCGAAGGGCAGTAGTATCCTCGAAACAGGATTCACTCGACAGAATTCTGTTGTCACCGGGAAGTGACTCGCCTGTTGTGGGGCACAGCAGATTGCTATCAGCGCCACTAACGCAACGCTGGACGCCGTCCAGCGAACTCGAAAGGGCTGCCGTTCACGAGCAACTTGAGCGCCTGCTCGCCTCTTCTTTATTTCACTCCAGCAAGAGATATGCCCAGTTCCTGAGATTTGTGGTCGGGCGTGTTTTAGATGGTCAAGCGAACGAACTTAAAGAGCGCATCCTCGGAATTGAGGTCTTTGAGCGACCAGCCACCTACGACACGAATACAGATCCCATTGTTCGTGTCACCGCGGCCGAAATTCGCAAGCGCCTCGATCAGTATTACCAGGACCCGGAACATAGCCAGGAAATTAGGGTGTTCTTGCGCCCCGGTTCTTATGTACCTCAGTTCTCCTGGCCGGGCCATCCCGAGGGATTTCCCGAGACTTCGGCGGTGGTGGCGAACAATGGTTCGGAGCTCGCAAAATCCCGGTCTGATTTGGTTTCTGCTCCAGAGCTGCGACTGACTCGAATCTCCGTCTCTAGCAAGACGGTCGCGGTTGTGGCTGCGCTCCTAGTGTTCGCTGCCGCGATCATGCTCTGGCGTGAAACTCGAAGTTCAAGTTTGCAACAGTTCTGGGAACCATTCGTTAAGTCGTCCGAACCAACGCTTTTCTGCATTGCGGACCAAGTTCAGTACGCCAACATCCGGCTACGTGACGCTGCCGATCCTCAGCGCGAAACCACGCTCCCTGACAGTATGATCACGGTCATCATCGACGATGTGAGCCCGCTCGTTAACATCGCGGGCACGCTTCGAACTTATGGCAAAAACTATCGCGTGCTTGGTGAATCAACCACAAATTTGACCGATTTGCGGCCCAGCCCGTCGGTCTTCATCGGCGCGTTCGATAACCGTTGGACATTGAGATTGACCGGTCCTTTGCGATTCCATTTTGTTAACGATCCTTCGATGACGAAATTTTGGATTGAGGACCGGGACAATCCAGGGAAGCGCGAGTGGCTCTTGGACCGTCTACAACAGCAAACTGAAGACTATAAGGATTACGCGATTGCGGCACGATTCCTGGCCCCTGATACAGACCAATTTGTTGTAGTCGCTGCCGGTATCGGCCGTGGAGGAACGGTAGCCGCTGGTGAGTTTCTGGTGAATGAGCATCGAATGGACGAGTTGTTCAAACAAATCCCGCGCGATTGGCAGAAAAAAAATATTGAGGTGGTCCTGGAGACTCAGGTGATTCAAGGACGCTCCGGCCCACCCCGCGTCAGAGCAGTTCATGTCTGGTAACGAGACCTCCGGTAAGTGTTCGATGGAGCAAGCTAGACGATTCTGGCAATTGCCTTGGGGCTCATCTTGATTGCTGCAATCTTGACGTTGGCAGTTCTGGTACTTGCAGCGGGAGGGTTCGCGACTGGGCTCTCCGGAGTGTTGAACATACGATTGAATTGCTCAGCAGCAAGGCGATGTTATCGTTCTTCAACTCAGGCGCTTCTCCTCAGTCTCCAACTGCTTCAGCAACAGACCAACGTAAGTCCTTCCAGCGACAAAGTGCTCCTGCTCGCGAACAAATTGATCAAAATCCGATAGCGATACGATGGGGAGACGAAGGTTTCATGGCTGGGAATCCAAACCAACCAAAGTGCCGCGGCCGTTGGCACTAAGCGGGGACACGATTGTGTTAGCCGCACCTGGATGGTAGTGATGTAAAAAGAGCCCCAAGCCCTACACTGCGGCCTTGCGATCTGATCTCCTGGGTTGATCCGCATAATGACGGACGAATCGAACCCCCAGCTCGATTAGCTTTTCTGCTAATGCAGCCCCGGTCTCGGGCGAGCAAAGGCGTGGATCACCTGCTGCGACTCCGTTCGGCGCCAGGTCCGCAACCTCGAGGGGCACGGATATATTAACGCCCTCGAAGCCTACCGTTGCCAGACCCGTAACCGGCAGGCCCATGACCTCGAGACGATCACCAGGCGCCGGAATCAAGTCCCAGCGAACAAGTTCGGGGAAGAAGTGCATGGCCAGACTC
>DATNKA010000814.1:0-12548 GCA_035603655.1 Candidatus Acidiferrales bacterium
TCGAAAAATGTAAAGCGCGAGGTCTCCTTTCTTGGCCCAGTATTCTCCGCTCCAAATCTTTTCGTTGTCTTTATTATCCTTATTCTTGTCCGGAGCGGGGTCTGCCGGAAGGTCGAGCGGGGATTTTTCCTTTGCGAGCGCGAGATGCGTCGAAGAGAGGGCCGCAAAACTTCCGGCAAGCGCCGGAACCGCTCGCTGCAAGAGAACCCGACGGGATAAATTTGTCTTCTTCAAACTGAGCCCCTCACTTTACCGAGCTGCTGCCTCGCCTGTCTTGACGCGCGAGGCTGATCACGCGAGATTCCGCTGCAAGGTTTCGCGATCAAGTTCATTCTCCCAACGAGCGACCACCAGCGTGGCAACTCCGTTGCCGATCATGTTGATAAGGGCTCGGAACATGCTCATAAAACGGTCAATGCCGAGAATCAGAGCCATGCCGGCCACCGGGATTCCGGGAATCACCATCAGCGTACCTACGAGGGCGATGAAAGCCGCGCCCTGCACCCCGCTGGCGCCCTTCGAAGTCAGAATTGCCACACTTAAAATAGTGAGCTGCTGCAACAGCCCCAGGTGGGTATTGGTGGCTTGAGCAACAAAGAGAGCTGCCAAGGTCATATAGATGCTGGTGCCGTCGGTATTAAAGGTGTAGCCGGTTGGAACCACCAGGCCGACCAGCGACTTCGAGCAACCCAGTCTTTCCATTTTTTCCATCAAGGTGGGCAGCGCCGTCTCCGATGAACTGGTGGCCAGAACCAGCAAGATCTCTTCCTTTATATAGAAGAGAAATTTGATAATGCCGAAACCGGCCACCCGGGCCACTCCCCCCATCACAATCAGCACAAACAGAATGCAGGTTAGATAGAAGGTTCCAATCAGCTTGCCCAACGGGCCGAGCGAGGCGATGCCGTATTTCCCTACCGTAAAGGCCATTGCTCCGAATGCGCCAATGGGAGCGAACTTCATGAGGATGCCGACAATTCTGAACACAACCTGGGTCAGGGAATCGACCAGATTCAGCATCGGCTTACCGCGCGGGCCCGCGGCGGACAAGGCGAATCCGAACAACAGCGCCACGAACAGAACTTCCAGGATGTCGCCTTTGGCGAACGCGTCCACGATGGTGTTGGGGATGATGTGCATCAGGAAATCGGTGAGACTTTGGGCTTTCGCCTGGCCGGCATAGGCAGAAACTTCATGCGCGTCCAGGGTAGCCGGGTTGGCGTTGAAGCCTCGCCCGGTCTCGACCAGATTTCCCACCAGCAACCCGACCACCAGCGCCAGCGTAGAAATAATTTCGAAATACAAAAGAGCCTTGCCGCCCACTCGCCCGACCTTGCGTATGTCTTCCATGCCGGCGATGCCAGACACCACGGTACAGAAAATCACCAGCGTAATCACCATCGAGATCAGCCGAATGAAGGCATCCCCGAGCGGCTTCATGGCAACCGCTTTGGCAGGGCTGAGATAGCCCAACGCCAACGCCAATGCCATGGCCAACAACACCTGGAACCATAGGCTGCGATAAAGCGGCTTCCCGCTGGAGGCGGGCGCGGTGGCCGGCGGAGACGCGGCAGTCAGCCTGGCGGGATTTTCCGTAATGGGGTTTTCCGTTGTCAAAACGCTCCTTCGAATCGGTGCCCGATTTGGGCCCTGATCCCCATAAAGTAGGTTCGCATCACTAAAAAAATTGGCGCCATTTGAAAAGGTCGGGCCGGTACGACCCGAGGTCTGCATACTCCACAAATTCAAGGAAATTTCCTTCTGGATCCTTGGCGAAGATCGCATTGATTCCCTTGCGAATCTCGACCGGCTGCTTGCTCATCAACTCGACTTCGTATTTTTTTAACCGCGCCGTCACCTCCTGAACATCGATAACCACAAAGGTGATATAAGCGATGCCCTGACCCTCAAAAACCCATTCGGGAACCTGGCTTTGCTGGAGAACAGTTTTCTTCGGCTGAACCAGCTTGATTCGTTCGCCGTATGGTGTTTGCAGGCGGATGATCCTGAACCCGTTCGGCGAGGTCCCAAACTCCCTGCTCATCTCAGGCGATGCTTCAGCATCGGTCACAAACTTGAGTCCCAAAACTTCCGTATAAAAATCGAGCATGCGATCCATGTCGATGCAGACGATACCCGGTTCTAAGGGCGACACCATCCGCAGGGACCAGGACTCCTTGGCGTGAGTGCTCATATGTATAGGTAAAGGTAATTCGAAAAATCGATCAGGTTACATTTTCGTCGAAACTAAGCGGCTTCCGCGTCATCGTGAAGCAGATTAGAGCAGCCCCAAATAGCAAAAGCGCAGCCAAATAGAATGCGAGATCGAAGCTGCCCGTCCATTTCACAATGTATCCGGTGGCAATCGGGACTAACGATCCAAAGATGTTGCCGCCTAACATCAAGAAACCGATCGCGACCCCCAGGGTCTCTGGATTCCACACCAGATCGTTGGTGAGGGCGAGGTTTAATGAGAGTGCGCTGGAAATACAAGCCAGAGAGATTGAAACAAGCAACAAGAGCAGATATTCGTTTCCGATCATGTTGGTCGACAAAACGACGCCTGATAACAGGATGAAGACGATCAGGAGTGTCCGGCGTTTCCCCTGTTTTATCTCTTCGCGGGTCAGGAGGCTATCGCTGAGTTTCCCGATAAGCAATCCCCACACCACGGCGAAGACGTAAGGTACAGAGGTAAACCAACTGGCTTTCACAAGCGACATGTGACGCGATTCGACCAGATAGGAAGGTAGCCAAAACAGGAACAGCAGCATGGTGTAAGCGCAGCATCCCTGGGTCAAGAACAAACCCCACATCGTCTTGCGACCCATGAGCCGAAACAACGCACCCTGGGGTGGACTAGCGGTCTTGGTCTGCGAGTCCGTCTGCGACAAAATATAATTTCGCTCTGCCTCCGGCAGCCAGGAACACTGGGCAGGGGCTCGAAAAAATTTCAGCCACAAAATTACCCAGATAAATCCCAAAGATCCCGTGATCATGAAAGACACCCGCCAACCTTCTTTCAGCAACAGCCACGCTACCAGGGGAGCTGAGAATGCGGGTCCAGCGAAGGTACCGGCATTGAAGATTGCGGTGACGAGTCCGCGTTCACCCGCCGGGAACCATTGCCTGACGACCTTAGCCGAGGTGGGAAATGAAGCCGCTTCTCCACCTCCGAGGGCTAAGCGAGTCGCCAGCATGCCCCCAAAGGTTGTGGCTACCCCCGTTAAAATCCCCGCTATCGACCAGATCGTCACTGACAAACCGTTGACCCAGCGTGTGCCAATCCGATCGGACATCCATCCCCAGAGCAAGAGAAAGAGGCAATAAGTCCACTGGTAAGAAGAAAAGAGCAGGCCCATCTTGCCCGCGTCCCAGCCAAAATCCTTCGCGATCGCGGGTGCGGCGACCGACAAATTAATGCGGTGCATGAAATTGATGAAAAGGTTAAGGAATAACAACGCGGCAATGTAAAAACGCTTCCCTGACCACAGCGAACCGGCCTTGACGCTTGCGAATTGCCCGGCTGCTGATGCGGCAAGGCCAGTGATGGGTCCGCTTGTCATAATTCCTGTACGAATGTTCTGGACTCGTCCATTCCTCAAACTGGGAGGGCTGAAATGGAAATACCTGGGAACGGGTTGATCCGGATCGCCAATGTGACCATGGCTGTCATTCGTCTTCGCCCCACCCAAAGTTCGGCATGGGATGAGGGATCGGCGGAAGATCCCAGCTCCCCGTTGCCAGTGGCCGCACCTCGCGATCGATGCGTACGTCGATAACGCTGGGCCGGCCGGACGCAATCGCCGCTTCGAGCTGCGGAGCGAGATCGCCAGGCTTCTCGACGGTTTGACCCTCGGCGCCCATGGATCGGGCCATCATCGCGTAATCCGCAGAAAACAGATTCCCGCTCACATCCGTAAAACTGGTAGCGATTTCGCGATCTTTGCCGAAGTAGCCGCGCTGTTGATCCCGTATGGCGCAATAGCCGAAGTTGTTCCACACGAGCCAAACTACTGGAATCTGGTACTCGACGGCGGTAAGCACAGCGCTCGCGTTCATCATGAAAGCGCCATCCCCACACAGCGAAACGACGGGCTGATCAGGTGCCGCAAGCTTGGCACCAAGCGCGCCGGCCACGGCGAAACCCATAGACGCAAAGCCCCATGTCTGGAGTAAGGTCCGCGTCTTCCAGGCTTCGTACTCGGAGACGAGCCAATTGTGATGGATGCCAACATCCGCCAGTACAATGCCGTCAGCAGGCACTACCTTTCGCAGCTCGGCCACGGCGCGCTCCGGCCGAATCGGAATCGCATCCGAGGTGCGCGGGGGCAGAGTCGCCGCCTCCCATCGCTTCCGCCATCCGGCGATGCGTTCGAGCCACGCGCTCCGGCGGCTATCCGGGTCAGCAGCCCGGGCAGCGAGAAGCTGTTGCAGGAAGAGTTTGGCGTCGCTGATGATTCCGATCTCCGGCCTGAAGTTCCGGCCAATTTCGGCGGCGTCTATATCCACATGAATCAGCTTGCTCGGGGGGATACTGTAAGTAAAGCCGGGAAGCCAGGCACTTGTGGCGCGGTCATCGAATCGCGTCCCCAGCGCGAGGATGACGTCGGCGTTTCGGCAGGCCGCGTTTGCCATGTACGACCCGTTACGACCGGTTGGTCCCAAGCTCAGAGAATGGCGCGGATCGAAGACGCCCTTGCCGAATGGCGTAGTCGCCACGGGGATGCGAAGAGCCTCTGCCAACATAAGCAGTTCTGGCTCGGCGCCGCTTAACTCGACGCCGTGACCGGCCACGATCACCGGACGCGCCGCATGCTGCAGGAGGCGCATCGCATCATCCACGGCTGCGGGATCTGCTGCCGGTCGTGAATAATCTGAGGCTGCAGCCGGCCAATGATTATCGGCTTGCGCCGCACTCTCCTCGACGGCCTCGACAAACACGTTGAGCGGTACATCGATATTCACCGGTCCCGGCCGGCCGTTGGTCATCAGCGCGAAAGCTTGACGGAGAGCGAGAGGCAGCATGTCCGCCCGCGTCGGTTGAAAGCTGCGCTTGACGTAGGGACGAACGACGTTAACAAAATCTCCCTGGAAATATTTCCCGGTCTCCTGAAACGGACCGCGATTCCATTGCCCAGTGGGCACGTTTCCGGTGATGTTGAGCATGGCTGAGGAATCGGCGAAGGCGGCTGCGATCGCGAGGATAAGATTCGCCGAGCCCGGGCCGCACGAAGTAAACGTGGCCACCGGCTTTTGCGTGATGCGAAAGTATGCCTCAGCCATGAAGCCGGCCGCAGCCTCGTGGTGCACGGAGATGGTTTTGATCTCCTCCTGGCGGTCGAACAATCCATCGAGCAGTCCGAGAATGCCGTGACCACATACTCCGAACACATACGGCACCTTCTGTTGGATCAGGAAGTCCGCAATGTAAGCCGCTCCCTTCGATGCCGGCTTCACGCGAGCCGAATGTAGTTCGCTATCAGGCATAGAAGTTCCTCATAAATTATTTCGCGATACTGAAGCCGCCATCGAAGGTATCAGACATGCTCCAAAACATCGTCTTTACCTGCTGATAAGTTCTGATCCCCTGCAAGCCCTTCTCCCGGCCAAGTCCACTGTCCTTGAATCCGCCAAAGGGAGCTGCAGTGGAGAATTGCTTATAGGTGTTGATCCAAACCATTCCCGCATCCAGGGCTCGCGCCACTCGCCAGGCGCGTTTGTAATCAGCGGTCCAGATGCCGGAAGCCAGCCCGTAACTGATGTCGTTCGATTGCTGAATGAGGTCGTCCTCGTTATCGAATGGCATGGCGCACAACACCGGGCCGAAAATCTCCTGCTGCGCGATTTTCGATTGGTTAGTGATGCCGGTGACGATCGTAGGCATATAGAACGCTCCCTTTGCCAGACGCGGATCGGATGGCCGTGTGCCTCCAATCAGAATCTCGGCACCTTCTTGGCGCGCGCCTTCAACCATGTCCTCGACGAACTCCCGCTGCGAAAAGCTGGCACTCGGTCCGAGCTGCGCACCCGGGGCGTCGGGCAGATCGACGCGCAATGCGCGAGCTCTTTCGATGATCATTGCGATCACTTCGTCGAAAACCTTGCGCTCCACGAACAGACGCGATCCGGCGGTGCACGATTGGCCAGTCCCTTCGAAGATGGCTACAGTCGCCGCATCCGCGGCTGCCTCCAGGTTCGCGTCGGCGAAGATGATGTGCGGCGACTTTCCCCCCAGCTCGAGCACAGCCGGGATTATCTTCCGGCCAGCCATTTCCGAGATCCTTCGCCCAACCTCGGTGCCTCCCGTAAACGAGACCATGCGTACCAGGGGGTGGGTGACGAGCGCGTCGCCAATCTTGCTTCCAGCCCCTGGTACGACGTTCAACACACCTGGGGGAACACCTGCGTCCAGAGCAATCCGTCCAAGTTCGATGCCAGATGTCGGCGTGTACGAGGCGGGCTTGAGGACAACTCCGTTACCCGCAGCCAATGCCGCGGCGATTTTGTTACACGTCAGAGTAATTGGCGAGTTCCAGGGCGTAATCGCCGCCACCACACCCCAAGGTTCGTAAACCGTCATGCTCAGGTAATTTCCCCGGGGAGGGGTGATCTCAGACCCGAGAGTCTCTATCGCGGCGGCACAGTACCGGAAAGTCGCCGCGCCGTTGATGACTTGATTCTTGCATTCCTTCCACACTTTGCCGTTCTCAAGCATTTGACACCGGGCGAGCAGGTCCGAACGCTCGATCATCAGTTCCGCAATGCGATTCAGAATTTGCGCCCGCTGGTGCGGCAACATATTGCGCCAGGCTGGCTGCCTGGCAGCTTGGTGAGCAGAGTTCACCGCCAGGTCGATGTCAGTTTCGGTGCCGGCACAGACTTGGTAGTTGACTTCACCCGTGGCTGGATTCACATGCGTGATGTGAGATGACGTGTCCTGTACCCATTCGCCTCCGATCAGGAACGGTATTGGCTTCAAATCCGCGGCGGTCGACATTCCAAACTCCTAAACGGTTATTACGGTTTCAAATCGCCGAGAGCGGAGAGCAGTCTCACGTGCTCGCCTTTTACGGTTCTGCGATCGCTCAGAAAATAAGTTTCAATGCGAACTGAACTTCACGGCTGCTGGTTGAAGTGGAATCAAGAACGCCAGCTGCGGGGTTCGGGACTCCGCCCTGGTCGAACAATGTGTTGTTGGCTAAAGGCGGGTTAAAATTTGTGCGATTGAAGATATTAAAAATCTCGGCACGAAATTGCACCGTGAAACGTTCAAAAATCTTGGTGTCTTTGATTACGGAAAAGTCGAAGTCAACCAGGCCGGGGCCGTAAACCGAGTTTCTTCCGCTATTTCCGAGCAGGTTCGCACATGTGCCCAAGATAGGATTGCCATTATCTCCGGTGAAGGGCGCACAGTTGGCTGCAATGGCCGGAGTTGCGACCGGCAAAGCAAAGCAATTTAGTTTGATGTAGCCGTTCGGGTTACCCGGATTAACCGGGGCTGAACAACCCGATCCGGTGAGGCGGTCTGGATAGCCGAACGGAGCCGAGTCGAGCAGTCCCAGCGGATCTCCACCGATCAATGGAGTGAAAGGCAGTCCGGTTTTTATTTGCATAATGCCGCCCAGCTGCCATCCCTTTGCCGCCCAGGCAAGAGGGCCTTCGAAGGAATCGGAGGTGGGGATGCTCCAGAGATAATTGATAGTCAGGTTGTGGGTAATGTTGAAATCGGCGGGGCCGCGGCGGTACTTAGGAAGGAAGTAAAAAAGTCCCGGGATCGAATTCAGGAATGAATCGCTGGCGATCGAGCCATCTCCTCCATCGATGGCTCTGCTCCAGGTATAGCTGCCCTGCATCTGGAAGCCATGGCTCATTCTCTTCTCAACTTGCACTTCCATACCGTCGAAGTAGGAATCGTTGTTCCATTGCAAAGTATCCATGCGACCGATCGCGGGGCTAATCGGTAACGCGGTTCCCGGCAGCGGCCAGAGGTAGGGTGGCGTAGTGCCGTTAATGGGCTGGGTTGAATTGATATCGTCGGCCCGGAAGATCATGTGCACGCCGCGCGATCCCACGTAGGCGACGCTTGCCGTGAGATTCGGGACTAGTTCGCGCTGTATATTCAAGTTCCACTGCATCAAGTAATTACGTTTGGGATTAGGCTGAATATACGGGATACGCAGGCCCAGATTGCTGGCCGCATTGGTGGCAAGAATGTCGAAGGCGCCGGTGGGAAACGAACCCGCCGGGAGATTGCTCGCTGTGCCATTTTCGGTGAAAGGCGCAGTATTGGTTGCGAACTGCCCTAACAAATAAGGAAGCGGAAGGACGTCGAAAATGGCGAAGCCGCCGCGGACCGAAGTCTTGCCATTGCCGAAAGGATCCCAGGCAAAACCCAGTCGTGGCTCGAAGTTTCGATAGGTCGGGTTTTGAAAGACTGATTTACCGACAATAGTATCCGCAAAAGTCTGGTTAAACGGGCTGTGCAAGGCCGACAAGTGGCCCTGGGCTTCCGAAGGAACCGTTGACATCTCGTAGCGCAGTCCCAGGTTCAACGTCAGAGTTGGCTTTAAGCGCAGGTCATCTTGGATGTAGCCGCCGAAAATGCTGGAGCGAAAATTAAAATGAATGAAGGGTGCGCTGGGAAGCGGAGCAGTAAGAACAATCGGATTATTGGTTAGAAATCCGTTGCTGGCGGGATCTGCCAGCGAGCCGAATGCGATTTCACCGGCCGGAGCAGGATCGAAAGCGTTCAGTTGGACTCGCTCCACGGCAAAGCCCATTTTCAGGCCGTGAATTCCTCGCGTCCAGAAGAGGTCGTCGTAACCCTGATACGAATTCTCGAAAAAGTCGAGACGCTCGATCTGGTTCAGGCCCGGCTGGGCGGATACCAAGCCCGACACGTCGATTTGCGGGTTGTCGGCGCCGGGACTTTCGCCCAAAGCTGGATTTGCAGCCAGAGGATTAATGGCCTTCTCGCCCTGCGCGGTATGAAGCGACCGGTTTAACCCGAAACGAGCAGAATTTATTAACTGAGAACTGAAGATGTGGGTTTCTTCGAGCGCAACGTAGGCCCTCCCGGTTGAGTTTCCAACGAGCACGTCGTTCGCCGGGTCAGGCTGGGTAGCTGTGGCAAAGTCGTACTGGTAGCTTCCGAACATACTGTCCTTATTCGAAAACTTGTGGTCCAGCCGGGCCGTGCCGAAATTTTCGGAGGTAATATGCGGTGCCGTAAATGAATAAGTGCCTTGATCTCCGTTGCCGATAAGACCCGCGTTCGGCAGGCCCCACAAACCGAGGTAAGGCAGGACTGACTTATCAATTCCAGTCGCGGGATCGGGGTTGAAAGCCCCGGAAACCTGGTGCGTCGTGCAACCGCCGGGTCCAGGTTGCGGGATGGAACAGAGCACCCCTTGGCGGACTGCAGCCGAAGGAACAATGGCCTGGGACGTGATTCCTTGATTCTCGCGCAGTCCCTCGTAATCCGCGAAGAAAAAAGTGCGGTCCTTCACGATTGGACCGCCCAGGGCAGCTCCAAATTGATTGCGCCGGAAGGCCGGGATCTGCGCCGGATCAAAAAAATTCCTGGCGTCGAGCGCGCTGTTTCGCAGATATTCGTACACATCGCCGTGGTAACTGTTATTCCCTGATTTGGTCAGGGCGTTGACTACGCCGCCGGAGGTGCGTCCATATTCCGCTGAATAGTTGCTGGTAAGGACAGAAAACTCCTGAACTGCGTCCACACCCAAGGTGGAGCCTTCCACGCTTCCCGGGCCACCGTTGGTGTAGTCGTTCACGCTGATACCGTCGATGCGGTAATTGTTCTGGGTGGGGCGCGTACCGGAGATCGTCATTTGTACCCCGTAGCCCCGGCGAGCCCGATCCGGCCCCCCGGTATTCGCCTGGATTGAACCGACCGAGTCCACCCCCGGTTGCAGCGTTGCCAGGGAGGTCCAATCGCGCCCATTCAACGGTAGTTGTGCAACAGCTTCCTGACCGACAAAACCGCCGACGGTGGAGGTCGCCAGGTCCACCGAAGGGGCCAGGTCTTGCACTTCAATGGTTTGCGTGACTTGGCCAACCAGCATCTTCACATTGAGCAATTGCTGCGCACCGACCGTCAAGGTCACGCCTTTCTGCACGGTGGTTGCGAATCCTGGAGCGGTCACGGTGACGTCATACTGGCCCGGCAACAAATTGGGCGCCGAATAAAACCCCGCCGAGTCGACGGTAACGGACCGAACCTCATGAGTACCCTCGTTCTTAATCAAGATCTGGACGTTGGGTATGACCGCGCCCGAGGAATCACTCACTGTGCCCGTGAGGGTTGCGCCCGAGACTTGGGCGCGGGCACGCAGGGGTAACATCGCAAAGAGGATGACTGTCAATGCAACAAGCGCGGTAGCATGTTTTTCCGGATTTCGATTGCGCACGGTGGTACCCCCTCATCTCTCTTCAGAGCGTTACGCATCAGATCACACCCAAAGGTCGGTGCCGACACCCATCCACCACCGGCAATATCCAGTCCGATTAGCAAATTTTTGCTTCGGTCCGAGTGAGATATAATCTCACCGCCAGGGGAACTTAAAGTTTTCCACGACCGCGGCAGGAACCCTAGATGGTTCGGCAATGGAAATCTTGTGGAATCGCCAAAAGAAATCTTAAGAATTTATTTATTCCATGGTAATGGGAACTCCTGTCAAGCATTTGTATGAGTTCGGGCCCTTTCAGCTGGACCCCCCAGAGCGCCTGCTCCTCTGCGAGGGGCAGCCTGTCCCAATGCCGCCCAAGGCGTTTGACCTGCTGGTTGTGCTGGTGGAGAGGGGGGGACATCTCGTCGACAAAGACGAATTGCTGAAGATTGTCTGGCGCGGCTCGATCGTTGAGGAAGGCAATCTTTCGGTCACGGTTTCGTTCCTCCGGAAAGCCCTGAACGATGATCGCGGCCTGCATAAATACATCGAGACGGTGTCCAAACGGGGATATCGTTTCGTAGCCGATGTCAGGGAGGTCGATGAGCCGAGAAGCGTTCCGGTTCTTCCAGGGCCGGGCGGGACCGGAGAGCAGACCCTGGTGGCGGTGAAGCTCTCGGCGGCTGGGCCGGAGGCTGCGACCATCTCTCCCAGAAGAATTCCCCGCTGGAGTATTCTGGCGGCCGCGCTGTGCCTGGGTTTATTGATCGTTATCAGGTTGGTTCCTCACCGCGTGGGAGGCGCCGCCCAAGTTCCAGTCCAAGTGGAAGGCGCGGCAGCAATTCGTTCGCTTGCCGTCCTACCGTTCCAAACCTTGGGGGCGAAACGTGGCGACGAATACCTCGGGCTGGGGATGGCTGATGCTTTGATCACCCGGCTTGGAAGCACGGGAAAGATCATCGTAAGACCGACCAGCGCCATTCAGAAGTATGCTGCGGAGGATCTGAGTCCGCAGGCAGTGGGCCAGGAGCAAGGCGTCGACGCCGTTCTCGACGGACGCATTCAACGGGAAGCTGATCGCGTTCGTCTGACCGTGCAACTCATCCGCGTGCGCGATGGGGTACAGCTCTGGGGCGAAACCTTCGACAAGGAATTCACCAACATCTTTGCCCTGGAGGACGCGCTTTCGGAGCGCGTTGCCCAGTCCATTCGCTTGAAATTAACCGGGGACGAAACACGGCGCTTCACCAAGCGCGCCACCGAGAGACCCGATGCCTATGAGGCGTACGTCAAGGGCCGCTATTTCTGGAATAAGCGAACCGACAAGGGGATGAAGAAAGGTCTGGAATACTTCCGCCAGGCGATTACTCTCGATCCAACGTTTGCGGAAGCCTACGTCGGCGTTGCGGATTCCTACGCCACACTCGGTCTTTACGCTGTGCTCCCGCCGAAAGAGGCTTTCCCCGCCGCCAAGGAGGCTGTGAAGCGAGCTCTGGAAATGGACGACGGACTTGCCGAGGCCCATGCCACGTTGGGTTTTATCAACTTTTATTACGACTGGAACGGAGTCGAGGGTACCAACGAATTCCGCCGGGCCCTGGCCGACAATCCCAATTACGCCATGGCACACTCCTGGTATGGCGAGGACCTTGCGGCTATGGGTCGCTATCCGGAAGCGGTTGAGGAGGCTCAGCGAGCCCTTGAGGACGATCCACTTTCTCTGATCATCGGCAGCAATGCGGGATGGACCTTGTCCCTTGCGGGCAAAGGCGATCAGGCCATCAAAATTCTAAAAAAGGCGATTGAGATCGATCCCAGCTTTCCGCGCACGCACTATCGGCTGGGAAGAGCCTATGCGCAAAAAAAATTATACAAAATGGCGATCTCCGAACTAGAGCAGGCTGTCAGCCTCTCTGGTGGCGACCCGTGTTACAAGGGCTCGCTCGGTCAGGTCTACGCCGTTTCGGGAAACACGGACCAGGCGCGTAAAGTACTGCAGGACCTGGAAGGGCGCACCGGGCAACAGTATGTGCCCGCGTATGCGATTGCGCTGATCTATGCCGGACTTGGCGATAATGATCACGCCATCGTCTGGCTGGAGAAAGCTTATGAGGATCGATCCACGTCGATGGTCTT